>NZ_JALRNG020000016.1:0-120673 GCF_030272875.2 Pseudomonas sp. BJa5 | reverse complement strand
GTAGCTCCAGTAGCTCCAGTAGCTCCAGTAGCTCCAGTAGCTCCAGTAGCTCCAGTAGCTCCAGTAGCTCCAGTAGCCACGGTCGCACCTGTCGAGACGCCAGCCCCGGCTCCTGTCGAAGACAGCAAGGTCGGTTTCTTCGCCCGCCTCAAGCAGGGCCTGTCCAAGACCAGCGCCAGCATCGGCGAAGGCATGGCCAGCCTGTTCCTGGGCAAGAAGGCCATCGACGACGACCTGCTCGACGAGATCGAAACCCGCCTGCTGACCGCCGACGTCGGCGTCGAGGCCACCTCGGTGATCGTCCAGAGCCTGACCCAGAAGGTCGCGCGCAAGCAGCTGGCCGACAGCGACGCGCTGTACAAGTCCCTGCAAGGCGAACTGGCCGACCTGCTCAAGCCGGTCGAGCAGCCGCTGCGCATCCAGTCCCAGGGCAAGCCGTTCGTGATCCTGGTGGTTGGCGTCAACGGCGCCGGCAAGACCACCACCATCGGCAAGCTGGCGAAGAAGCTGCAGCTTGAAGGCAAGAAAGTCATGCTGGCCGCCGGTGACACCTTCCGTGCCGCGGCGGTCGAGCAGCTGCAGGTCTGGGGCGAGCGCAACCAGATCCCGGTCATCGCCCAGCACACCGGTGCCGACTCGGCTTCGGTGATCTTCGACGCCGTCCAGGCCGCCAAGGCCCGCGGTATCGATGTGCTGATCGCCGACACCGCCGGTCGCCTGCACACCAAAGACAACCTGATGGAAGAGCTGAAGAAGGTTCGCCGGGTGATCGGCAAGCTCGACGCCGATGCACCGCACGAGGTGCTGCTGGTGCTGGACGCCGGCACCGGGCAGAACGCCATCAACCAGGCCAAGCACTTCAACCAGAGCGTCGAGCTCACGGGCCTGGCCCTGACCAAGCTCGACGGCACCGCCAAGGGCGGGGTGATCTTCGCCCTGGCCAAGCAGTTCGGCTTGCCGATCCG
This sequence comes from Pseudomonas sp. BJa5, assembly GCF_030272875.2. Lineage (NCBI taxonomy): Bacteria > Pseudomonadati > Pseudomonadota > Gammaproteobacteria > Pseudomonadales > Pseudomonadaceae > Pseudomonas > Pseudomonas sp. BJa5. The sequence continues at coordinate 119,708 of NZ_JALRNG020000016.1, read as the reverse complement.
CTATATTGGCGTGGGTGAAGGCATCGACGATCTGCGCACCTTCGAAGCCGAACCCTTCGTGAAAGCACTGTTTGCCGAGCGGGAGCATCCATGATTCGATTCGAACAGGTCGCCAAGCGCTACCCCAATGGCCACGTAGGCCTGCATGAGTTGAGTTTTCGGGTGCGTCGGGGTGAATTCCTGTTCGTCACCGGCCACTCCGGCGCCGGCAAGAGCACCTTGCTGCGCCTGCTGCTGGCCATGGAACGCCCTACCAGCGGCAAGCTGCTGCTGGCCGGGCAAGACCTGGGCCAGATCAGCAACGCGCAGATCCCGTTCCTGCGCCGGCAGATCGGCGTAGTGTTCCAGAACCACCAGCTGCTGTTCGACCGCACCGTATTCAACAACGTCGCCCTACCGCTGCAGATCCTCGGCCTGTCCAAGGCTGAAGTGGCCAAGCGGGTCGACTCGGCGCTCGAGCGCGTGGCCCTGTCGGACAAGGCCGAGCTGTTTCCCGGCGACCTGTCCACCGGCCAGCAACAGCGCGTGGGCATTGCCCGCGCCATCGTCCACCGCCCGGCCTTGCTGCTGGCGGACGAACCCACCGGTAACCTCGACCCGCGCCTGGCCGCGGAGATCATGGGTGTTTTCGAAGATATCAACCGCCTGGGCACCAGCGTGCTGATCGCCAGCCACGACCTGGCGCTGATTGCGCGCATGCGCCATCGCATGCTGACCCTGCAGCGCGGCCGCTTGATCGGCGACGGGGAGGCCGGGCAATGAGTGCGACACGTAGTCCCAAGGTTTCCGAGCGGGTAGCGCCCAAGGCCGCCGAGTCTCAACCGGAAAAGAACAAGCGCGGCGGCCATGACGACGATGGCCCGGATTTCCGCACCCTGTTGCACGCCTGGCTGGAAAGCCACCGTTCGAGCCTGGTCGACAGCCTGCGGCGCCTGGGCAAGCAACCGATCGGCAGCTTTTTCACCTGCCTGGTGATGGCCGTGGCCCTGAGCCTGCCCATGGGCCTGTCGCTGTTGCTGAGCAACGTCGAGCGCCTGGGCGGTTCCTGGCAGCGTGCGGCGCAGATTTCCCTGTACCTCAAGCTCGATGCCAACAGCCGTGACGGTGAAGCCCTGCGCGAGCAGATCAAGGGTCTGCCGGGCGTGGCCGAGGCCGAGTATGTCAGTCGCGAGAAGGCGCTGGAGGAGTTCCAGCAGCAGTCCGGGCTGGGTGATGCGCTGCGTGAGCTGCCGGAGAACCCGCTGCCCGGTGTGGTCGTAGTGACCCCGGCGGAAGTCGACAAGCCGGCCCTCGAAGCCTTGCGCCAGCGCCTCTCGGAGCTGCCCAAGGTGGATGTGGCACAGCTGGACCTGGTGTGGGTCGAGCGCTTGGCGGCGATCCTCAAGCTGGGCGACCGCTTCGTCTTCGGCCTGACCGTCCTGCTGGTTTCGGCGCTGCTTTTGGTAATTGGTAACACAATTCGCCTGCACATCGAGAACCGCCGTACCGAGATCGAGGTGATCAAGCTCGTTGGCGGCACAGACAGCTACGTTCGCCGACCTTTCCTGTACATGGGCGCCTTGTACGGCCTGGGGGCCGGGGTCTTGGCCTGGGGGGTGCTGGCATTTGGCCTTGACTGGCTGAACGACGCGGTTATCGGGCTTTCCGGCCTGTACGGCAGTGATTTTGCCCTGGCTGGCGTGCCGGCTGCCGATGGTCTGTCGCTCTTGCTTGGGGCGGTACTGTTAGGGTATATCGGTGCTTGGATTGCGGTCGCCCGCCACTTGAGCGAGCTTGCACCGCGATAGTGTCTTTTTGCTGGTATTGACTCTTTTCATTTTTAGGGAACTTGTTTCGCGGTTCCCGGTCAATGTTGGCAGTGCCTACGGGCACGAGTTTAGTGAGTCGGAGGTTTTTTCGTATGACCACTTCGTTGCAGCCTGCCTATGCCCTGGTTCCCGGTGCCAACCTGGAAGCCTACGTGCACACGGTCAACAGCATTCCCTTGCTGACGCCGGAGCAGGAGCGTGAACTGGCCGAGAGTCTCTACTATGAGCAGGATCTTGAGGCAGCTCGGCAGATGGTGCTTGCCCACCTGCGCTTTGTCGTACATATCGCCCGCAGCTATTCCGGCTACGGGCTGGCCCAGGCCGACCTGATCCAGGAAGGCAACGTCGGCCTGATGAAGGCGGTCAAGCGCTTCAACCCGGAAATGGGCGTGCGCCTGGTGTCCTTTGCCGTGCACTGGATCAAGGCCGAGATCCACGAGTTCATCCTGCGCAACTGGCGTATCGTCAAGGTCGCGACCACCAAGGCCCAGCGCAAGCTGTTCTTCAACCTGCGCAGCCAGAAGAAGCGCCTGGCCTGGCTGAACAACGATGAAGTTCATCGTGTCGCCGAGAGCCTGGGTGTCGAGCCACGTGAAGTACGCGAGATGGAGAGCCGCCTGACCGGTCAGGACATGGCCTTCGACCCGGCGTCGGAAGCCGACGACGACAGTGCGTTCCAGTCGCCGGCCAACTACCTGGAAGACCACCGCTACGACCCGGCCCGTCAACTGGAGGATGCCGACTGGAGCGACAACTCCACCAGCAACCTGCACGACGCCTTGCAGGGCCTGGACGACCGTAGCCGCGACATCCTCTACCAGCGCTGGCTGGCCGAGGAAAAGGCCACCTTGCATGACCTGGCCGAGAAATACAGCGTGTCCGCAGAGCGGATCCGTCAGTTGGAGAAGAACGCGATGAACAAGGTCAAGGCCCTTATCGCGATCTGAGTCTGACAACATCGCGGGGCAAGCCCGCTCCCACAGCGCACTACTGTGGGAGCGGGCTTGCCCCGCGATTTTTTATTGGTTCCAGGGCGCGCTGCGCGTGCCGTCCAACTGAACCAGGTAATCACTACCGCCCAACTGACGCATCTGCTGGCGAATCCAGCCGGCACGTCGCGCTACATAGCTGCTGGGCCGGCTGGCGCTCCAGTTCAACGGGCTGGGCAGCACCGCTGCGAGCAGGCTGGCCTGCTGGCGCGACAGCTGGCTGGCATCGACGCCGAAGTGATGCCGCGCCGCGGCCTGCGCGCCGAACACGCCTTCACCCCATTCGGCGCTGTTGAGGTAGACCTCAAGAATCCGCTCCTTGGACCAGAGCACTTCGATCAAGGCGGTAAACCAGGCTTCCAGCCCCTTGCGCAGCCAGCTGCGGCCGGACCAGAGGAACTGGTTCTTGGCTACTTGCTGGCTCAGGGTGCTGGCGCCGCGCAGCCTGCCGCCGCGCTCGTTGTGGGCCAGGGCGGCCTGGATGGCATTGAAGTCAAAGCCCCAGTGATTGGCGAATTTCTGGTCTTCGCCGGCAATCACCGCCACCTTGAGCTCATCGGAAATGCGCTCCCAGGGCTCCCAGTCACGTTGCAGGTCAATGGGCTCGCCGTTGAACCAGGACTCGACCTTGCGTTCGACCATCAGCGTCGTGCCGGGCGGCGGTACCCAGCGAAACAGCAGGACCAGCAATACGCTGCCGACGGCAAACCAGAGCAGGGCGCGGGTGAGGCGGCGGATCAGGGATGACAGCATAGAGATGGCTTGGCCGAACCGAATGAGCGGGCCATTATACAGGCCCCCTACACGGAGTTGTCCCCATGCTTCGCAGCTTCCTGATGCTCGCCGCTTTCTTCGGCTTTACCGGTGTCGCTCTGGGCGCCTTCGCCGCCCATGGCCTCAAGGGGCGCTTGAGCAGCGAGTACCTGGCGATTTTCCAGACTGGTGTCACCTATCAACTGGTCCACGCCCTGGCCCTGCTGGGCGTGGCCGTGCTGGCCAGCCAGCTGCCCGGGCGCCTGGTCGGATGGGCCGGCGGTCTGTTCGCCCTGGGCATCGTGCTGTTCTCTGGCAGCCTGTACCTGTTGACCCTCAGCAGCATCGGCAAGCTGGGCATCATTACCCCGATCGGTGGCCTGGCGTTCCTCGGCGGCTGGCTGTGCCTGGGCCTTGCCGCCTGGCGCCTGGGTTGACTCGGCGGTCCGAATCGAGACGAATGGTGTTGCTTGGCCTTGGTCGCGGCGCCTGATCGGGGCTAGAATGCTGGCCCCTAAAAACAATGGTGGCCGTGCGCATGCGCATTCTATTGAACGGTGAACCCTTCGAGTTGCCCGACAGCGAAAGCGTCGAGGCCCTGCTGACCCGCCTGGACCTTGTCGGGCGTCGTGTCGCGGTAGAGCTCAACCTGGATATCGTGCCACGTAGCCAGCATGCAGCCACCGTGCTGCGTGAAGGCGACCAGGTCGAAGTCGTGCATGCCATCGGCGGCGGCTAGGGCCACAGGAACACCTTGCAAGTCCCTCAACCTTTCAGAGGATTTCCGATGAGCAACCTTCGCAGTGACAAGCCCTTCACCCTGGCCGGCCGTACCTTCCAGTCGCGCCTGCTGGTCGGCACCGGCAAGTACCGTGACATGGAAGAAACCCGCCTGGCCATCGAGGCTTCGGGTGCCGAGATCGTCACCGTCGCCGTGCGCCGCACCAACATCGGCCAGAACCCGGGCGAGCCGAACCTGCTCGATGTGCTGCCGCCGGATCGCTACACCATCCTGCCGAACACCGCCGGCTGCTATGACGCGGTCGAAGCCGTGCGCACCTGCCGCCTGGCCCGTGAGCTGCTCGATGGTCACAACCTGGTCAAGCTGGAAGTCCTGGCCGACCAGAAAACCCTGTTCCCCAACGTGATCGAAACCCTCAAGGCCGCCGAAGTGCTGGTCAAGGACGGTTTCGACGTGATGGTCTACACCAGCGACGACCCGATCATCGCCCGCCAACTGGCCGAAGCCGGTTGCATCGCGGTCATGCCGCTGGCCGGCCTGATCGGCACCGGTCTTGGCATCTGCAACCCGTACAACCTGCAGATCATCCTCGAAGAATCGAAAGTGCCTGTGCTGGTCGATGCCGGTGTGGGTACCGCTTCGGATGCCACCATCGCCATGGAACTGGGCTGTGAGGCGGTGCTGATGAACTCGGCGATTGCCGATGCCCAGCAGCCGGTCATGATGGCCGAAGCCATGAAACACGCAATCGTCGCCGGCCGCCTGGCCTACCTGGCCGGACGCATGCCGAAAAAACTCTATGCCAGCGCCTCGTCGCCGCTGACTGGTCTGATCAAGTAAGAGCACCTGATGACTGAATCGCAAGAAACGCCGATCTCCACCGAAGGCGAAGAGCGCCAACACCGCCGCATCAAGAGTTTCGTGATGCGCGCCGGGCGCATGACCGAAGGCCAGCAACGTGGCCTGGAACAGGGTGGGCCGCTGTTCATCCTGCCACTGGCCGAGAGCACCGTGGACTACGACCAGGTGTTCGGCCGTTCGGCGCCGCGTACCCTGGAGATCGGTTTCGGCATGGGCCATTCCCTGCTGGAAATGGCTGCTGCCGCCCCGGAGCAGGACTTCATCGGTGTCGAAGTGCACCGTCCGGGTGTCGGCGCGCTGCTCAACGGCGTGCTGACCCAGGGCCTGAAGAACCTGCGGGTGTACGACTGCGATGCAATCGAAGTGCTGAACAAGTGCGTGGCTGACAACAGCCTCGACCGCCTCATGCTGTTCTTCCCCGATCCGTGGCACAAGAGCCGTCACCACAAGCGCCGCATCGTCCAGCCCGAGTTCGCCGAGCTGGTGCGTCGCAAGCTCAAGGTCGGTGGTGTGTTCCACATGGCCACCGACTGGGAACCCTATGCCGAGCACATGCTGGAAGTGATGAATGTGGCGCCGGGTTACCGCAACCTGGCCGCCGACGGCAAGTGCGTGGAGCGTCCGGCCGAGCGCCCGATCACCAAGTTCGAACGCCGTGGCGAGCGACTTGGGCATGGGGTGTGGGATTTGAAGTTCGAAAAACTGGCGTAACCCGATCGCGGGGCAAGCCCGCTCCTACAGGCGATCTGTGTAGGAGCGGGCTTGCCCCGCGATGCGTTTTAGCGACGGTCGGCAACCACGCCGATCAGTACCAGCACAATCAGCAACACCGGCGCCAACGCATAGTTGTTGAACTGCGCCAGGCCTTTCACCACCCAGGGCGTGGCATAGATCAGCGCCGCACCACTGCCGATCATCACCAACAGGGCCATGAACGGCACGCGCAAGGCGCCTGCCAGGCCGCCCAGGCGCTGTTCCACCCAGCCTTTGATGTCGGTACCAAAGAGCACTAGCAAACAGCCTACAAGCGCCAGCGAGATCTCCGACAGGTTGCCACGACTCCAGCGGGAAACGGTCGAGAGTAGGTCGAGTACCAGGTCCATTCGCAATCCTTAGGTCAAGAAATACTGCAACAGGTCGTTGAGGAACAACTGGCCGCGCGGGGTAGCGACCAGCCGCGTCGGTTCGACCTGCAAAAGGCCCTTTTGTTCGGCCTCGCGGCGGGCTGCGGCGAGGTGCTCGAGCGGCAGGCCGGTGCGCTGGCTGAACAGCTCGGCGTCCACGCCCTGGGTCAGGCGCAGGGCGTTCATCAGGAACTCGAACGGCAGTTCGTCCACCGGCAGCAACTTCTCGCCGGCCTTGAAGGGTTTGGCCGGGTTCAGGTAGTCCTTGGGCAGGCGGGTCTTCCAGGTGCGCAGGATGCGCCCGTCCGGATGGCTGAGCTTGCCGTGGGCACCGGCACCGATGCCGATGAAGTCACCAAAGCTCCAGTAGTTGAGGTTGTGCCGGGCGGCACGGCCGGGCTGGGCGTAGGCCGAGACTTCGTACTGGCTGTAGCCGTGACTGGCCAGCAGGGCCTGGCCGGCCTCCTGGATGTCCCAGAGGATGTCGTCCTCCGGCAGCATGGGCGGCTGGTTCCAGAACACGGTGTTCGGTTCCAGGGTCAGCTGGTACCAGGACAGGTGCGTCGGCGCCAGGGCGATGGCCTGGCGCAGGTCGCCCAGGGCGTCGTCCAGGGACTGGTCGGGCAGGCCGTGCATCAGGTCCAGGTTGAAGTTATCGAAGCCGGCCTGGCGCGCCATGTCGGCGGCGCGAATCGCCTCGTCACCGTTGTGGATGCGTCCCAGGGCTTCGAGCTTGGCCTGCTGGAAGCTCTGGATACCGATCGACAGGCGATTGATACCCAGTCGCCGGTAGGCCTTGAATTTCTCCTGCTCGAAGGTTCCGGGGTTGGCCTCCAGGGTGATCTCGATATCGCTGGCGAACGGGATACGCTGTTCCACGCCTGCCAGCAGGCGGCCCAGGGCAGGGGCGCTGAACAGGCTGGGCGTACCGCCACCGAAGAAGATCGAACTGATCGGGCGGCCATATACGGCGCCCAGTTCCTGGTCGAGGTCGGCCAACAAGGCATCGACGTAGGCCTCTTCCGGCAACTCGGGCGTGGCGGCATGGGAGTTGAAGTCGCAGTACGGGCATTTGCGCACGCACCACGGGATATGGATATACAGCGCCAGGGGCGGCAACTGTGGCAAGGCCACCCGTGGTGCCTGGGAGCTAAAGCCAGCCTCGCCCAAGTGCAGTGGCTGTGCCGGCGAATGATCGGTCATGCCAGGCCCAGACGTTGACGCAACAGGCTCATGGCACGGGCACGGTGGCTGAGCTGGTTCTTGTCGGCAGGCGTCAGCTCGGCGCTGGAGCAACCACGCTCCGGCACCCAGAACAGCGGGTCGTAGCCAAAGCCGTGCTCACCGCTGGCCTGGTGCAGGATGCGACCGTGCCAGAGGCCTTCGCAGAGGATCGGCAGCGGATCGTCGGCGTGCCTTACCAGGGCCAGGACGCAGACGAACTGGGCGCCGCGTTGCTCCTCGGGGACATCCTTGAGAACATCGAGCAACTTGGCATTGTTGGCCGCATCGCCCTGGCCATCGGCATAGCGCGCCGAGTAGATGCCCGGCGCGCCGCCGAGGAAGTCCACCGCCAGGCCCGAATCATCGGCCAGCGCCGGCAAGCCGGAGAGGCGGGCGGCATTGCGCGCCTTGAGGATGGCGTTCTCGACGAACGACAGGCCGGTTTCTTCCGGCTCCACACTGCTGAACTCGCCGACCGAGCGCAACCGCACGGTGCCGCCGAGCATGGCCTGGAGTTCTTTGAGTTTGCCGGCGTTGTGGCTGGCCAATACGATTTGCTGAAAATTCATCATTCGCCTGGGAAAAGCTCTTGGTTGAAACTGAAACTGTTGGTCTTGCCAGCGGCTTCAACGTTGATGGTGAACGTACGTGTTTCGGCCTGCTCGACCGGGTACTGGGCGATGTAGTAGATCGCCCCCTGTTCGGTGATCTGCTTGAACTTCAGCGGCACCGACTGGCTGGTCAGGTCTTTGACGGTACCGCTGACCTGGGCGATGGACGGCTTGCCGGCGTTCATCACCGAGATGTTGATCACGCCCTGGTTCTTGCTGCGGACCAGTTCGGCGGACTTGGCGATATCCGGTTGCAGGAAGGTGGAAATGAACGTGCTGTAGTGCACGGTCACATCACCGAAGACTTCCTTGCGTTCGCCCTTGATGGGGTCGGCAGCCAGTGCCGTTGCGCTCAGGCAGGCGACCAGTAAGAAACTGAACAAGCGGCGCATGATCGATCTCCTCCAGCGAGTGGGTTAAACAGCGACCTTGTGTTCCACAAGGCCGGGGCTGTTGACACGATAAATGCCGATCTCCCCTAGAAGATTAGGCCATAGCCTGCTCGCCCACCCGTGGCGGTGCAAGTGGTCGACTGCCAGGCGGTCGAGGACCTGGGCCCGGCGTTCGCTGCACAGCGCCTCGAAGTCTTCGAAGGTGCAGAAGTGGATGTTCGGCGTGTTGTACCAGGTATACGGCATGAAGTCGGAAACCGGCATGCGACCCTTGGTCGCGAGGTACCAGCGGCAACGCCAGTGGCCGAAATTGGGGAAGGTGATGATGCACTGGCGGCCCACGCGCAGCATTTCGTCGAGGATCCGGTCGGGGTACTCCACGGCCTGCAGGGCCTGGGTCATGACCACCACGTCGAAGCTGTTGCTGGCGAAGTTGCCCAGGCCCTTGTCCAGGTCCTGCTCGATGACGTTGACGCCGCGTGCCACGCACTCGGCGATGTTGTCCGGGTCGATCTCCAGGCCGTAGCCGGTGACTTGCTTGCGGTCACGCAGCGACGCCAGCAGCTCGCCGTTGCCGCAGCCGAGGTCGAGTACCCGGCTACCGGCGGGGATCCAGTCTTGGATGATTTCCAGGTCGGCTCTCATGGGGTCCTCAGCAGACGATGCGGTTCATGTAGTTCTTGAACCCCGTGATGTAGCGCGGGGTCGGGATCAGGAAGGCATCGTGGCCATACGGCGAATCGATATCCAGGTAGCAGACGTTCTTGCGGGCGGCGATCAGGGCGTCGACGATTTCCCGCGAGCGCGCCGGCGAAAAACGCCAGTCGGTGGTGAACGACATCACGCAGTAGTCCGCCTTGACCCCGGCCAGGGTCGCCGCCAGGTCACCGCCGTGGGCGGCCGCCGGGTCGAAGTAGTCCAGCGCCTTGGTCATCAGCAGGTAGGTGTTGGCGTCGAAACGGCCGGAAAACTCCTCGCCCTGGTAGCGCAGGTAGCTTTCGACCTGGAACTCGACGCTGTGGAAGTCGTAGTTGAGCTTATCGCTTTTCAGCTCGCGGCCGAATTTCTCACCCATGGAGTCGTCGGACAGGTAGGTGATATGGCCGACCATGCGCGCCAGCATCAGGCCGCGCTTGGGGATCACACCCTGGTCCTGGAACGAGCCGCCGTGGAACTCGGGGTCGGTGAGGATGGCCTGGCGCGCCACTTCATTGAAGGCGATGTTCTGTGCCGAGAGCTTGGGCGCCGAGGCGATATCCAGGCAGTGGCGCACGCGGTCGGGGTAGGTGATGGTCCATTGCAGCGCCTGCATGCCGCCGAGGCTGCCGCCGATCACCGCGGCCCATTGCTGGATGCCCAGGCGGTCGGCCAGGCGGGCCTGGCTGTGCACCCAGTCTTCTACGGTCAGCACCGGGAAGTCGGCGCCGTAGGGCTTGCCGGTGGCCGGGTTGACGCTGCTGGGGCCGGTGCTGCCGTTGCAGCCGCCAAGGTTGTTCAGGCTGACCACGAAGAAGCGGTTGGTATCGACGGGCTTGCCCGGGCCGATGCAACTGTCCCACCAGCCCGGCTTGCGGTCGTTGGGACTGTGATAGCCCGCGGCATGGTGGTGGCCGGAAAGCGCATGGCAGATCAGCACGGCGTTGCTGGCCGTACTGTTGAGGGTTCCATAGGTTTCGTAGACCAGCTCATAGGAGGCCAGCGAGCGACCGCAGGCCAGGGCCAAGGGCTCGTTGAACTGTGCCAGTTGCGGTGTTACCAGACCGACCGAATCTTCGGGAAAGACAGTGGACATCGACCCTGCTCACGCTTGAATGAGGCGTAAGTCTAAAGACCACCGGGATAAGCGGCAAGCAATGTGCAAGGGGTTTGAAAGCATCGCGGGGCAAGCCCGCTCACAGCGATCGAAGGTGTTCACAGAATTGAAGTGCAGCTTGAACACCTACGGTGTCCACCTCAACTGCGGGCATATTCGGGGCATCCTCCGCTCGGGATGCCCGGACACATCCGAAATGGCGACGGTGTGAACTGGATCGAGAGGTTAGCAGAGTGTGTTGGTTGGGTTGTCGTGTAGGAATTGGATGTTTTTCTTTGCGAAATTTCCTATTCGCTCATGGTGCCCTGCCATTGGAGTCGCGACGCTGCTAGGGTCCCATCGATTTATACATCACCGACCCGATATTGCGCTTACCGAAGGAAGGGGAAAGTCGGATCTCTCAAAGCTGACGGTCACAACCTACGATCGTGAACACCCTAGAGTCGGTCGGATGAAATGGAGAAAAATCAATGAATGAAGGATGCTTCATTGGCCTGGATGACAAAATTATTGCGATTTATAGAGTGGTAGTGTGAATCGGGAATCTCATAAGATAAGGACTTTCAAAATGGCTATTCCAGCATATTTGTGGTTGAAGGATGATGGCGGAGCGGACATTAAAGGATCTGTAAATGTTGCCGGTCGGGAGGGGAGTGTTGAAGTGCTCGGGTTCGGGCATGGGCTACACCTTCCGACAGACAATATGACAGGAAAAATCACAGGTGCTCGTATTCATGTGCCTCTGACATTTGAAAAAGAATTTGATTCCTCTAGTCCATATCTCTATAAGGCAGTGGCGCAGGGGCAGACGCTAGAGTCAGTAGAAATAAAATGGTATAACATCAAACATGCGGGGCAAGAACAAGAATATTTCAATATGTTTTTAGAGGGCGTAAAGGTCATATCTATTTGCCCCGTGATGCACGATTGTAAAAATCCTGCGATGGAAAAGCATAACCATCTTGAGGTTGTGGGGCTTCGGTACGAAAAATAACATGGAAGCACTGCGACGGTAATATCATTTTTTCAGACAGTTGGGACGAAAGATGATCAGGTGTACGTTCCATTTGAACGGAGGCGCCCTATCGAATCTGTCGTGCCCCGGGGTGGGCTTTTTTCCGGCCTACTCAGGAATGGAGAGCAGCCGAAATGACCCCGGCGCCGTAGCAACTCCTAGTATCGGACCGCTGCCACCCGGAAACTACTATATTGTTACGAGGGGAAGTGGTGGGTTAATAACCGGTATTCGAGACTCCTTTGCGTCTTTCGTATCAGGATCAGATCGGAGTATATGGTTTGCTCTGTATCGACAAGACGCAAATATAGATGACCTGACATTTATAAATAGCGTAGAGCGTGGACATTTCCGATTGCATCCAGCTGGATATAAAGGTGTGAGTGAGGGGTGTATAACACTGCCTCGCCTTTCTGGTTTTATGATTTTACGTGAAGCCTTATTGAAGGTCGCGACTTTCAACCCAACGACCACATTAAAAGCCTTTGGTACAGTGTAGGTATACTAATGCGAGCTGCAAAATATGCGACTTTATGGGTTTTGGAGTTTTCGGTATTCAAAGCTGTCTTGATGATCTCTTTTTTGACTTTCCCAGAGATTAGGTTTTATGAGGTTATTTCCAAGCGCACAGGAGTTATACAGGGGGACAACTGGGATAAATATTATTTCTTGAGCCTCTGTGCGTTTTCTGTGGTTATTACTGCTTTCTTGATCTTCTGTTTTGTAACTGTGCTGGGTCGGCTTCAAAGAAAATAGTAGTCTCGACCACGCTCAGAAAATTAAAACACTCCTATCGGGTGGATCAAGTAATCACTGGCGCACTTCAACTTCAGCGCAAAAGCCAAGATCAAAAGCATCGTGGGCTTGAGCCGCGATGGGGCTGCGAAGCAGCCCCTGAGGTATCAGGATCAGACCAACAGGCGCAACATCTCCGGCATGGCCGTCATGGCCGCCAGGTTGTTGATCACCAGCATGTCGATCAGTTGCAGCGCCATGAACGCCAGGATCGGCGAGATGTCCAGGCCGCCCAGGTTCGGCAGCAGGCGACGAAACGGCGCCAGGAACGGGTCGCAGATCTGGTTGACCAGCTCGGCGCCGGGGTTGTGGCTGCCCGGTGCGACCCAGGAGAGGATCACGCTGATGATCAGGGCGAAGAAGAAGATCTTCATGAACAGCGCGGTGACGCCGATGATCGACCAGATCAGCAGTTGCAGCGGGTTGCCGGTGGTGCCGTAGGCCAGCAGCAGGGTCAGGCCCATGATCAGCATCTGCACGATGATCGCCAGCAGCAGCGAGGACATGTCCAGGCCGAACAGGCTCGGGATGATCCGGCGCATGGGCTTGAGCAGCGGCTGGGTGGCGCGCACGGCGAACTGGCTGAGCGGGTTGTAGAAATCGGCACGCACCAGCTGCAGGATGAAGCGCAGCATGATGATCAGCAGGTAGAGGCTGCCCAGGGTTTGCAGAATGTAGATGGCAGCGGTGTTCAATCCAACCATTGTCCGGCTCCTTAGTTGCCCAGTTGTTCGGCCAGCTCGGCCGAGCGGTGCGCCGCAGCGCCCAGCGCTTTTTCCACCAGCGCTTCGAATCCATCGGCCTGGAACGACTTGATCGCCGCTTCCGTGGTGCCGGCCGGCGAGGTGACGCGGCGGCGCAGTTCGGCGGCGTCGACATCACTGCTGACGGCCATGTGCGCGGCGCCCAGGGCGGTCTGCAGGGTCAGCTTGGCCGCGGTTTCGCGCGGCAGGCCGAGTTTTTCACCGGCAGCGGTCATGGCTTCGATCAGCAGGAAGAAGTACGCAGGCCCGCTACCGGACACAGCCGTGACGGCGTCGAGCTGCTGCTCGGTGTCCAGCCACAGGGCGATGCCCACCGCCGACAGCAGTTGTTCGGCTTGCTGGCGCTGCGCCTCGGAGACCTGTGCGGTGGCGTACAGCCCGCTGACGCCCTGGCGCAGCAGCGCCGGGGTGTTGGGCATGCAGCGCACGATCGGTTGCGCGCCGAGCCAGTTGTTCATGCTGGCGCAAGTGATGCCGGCGGCGATCGAGACCACCAGTTGCCCGGGCTTGAGGCTCGGCTTGAGTGCCAGGCACACGGCCTTCATGGCCTGGGGCTTGACCGCCAGCACCACCACGTCGGCGCCTTCGATGGCCTGGGCGTTGTCGGCGAACAGTTCAATGCCATGCTCGGCGTGGATTTTTGCCCGCTGTTCGGCACCCGGGTCGCTGGCGCGGATCTGCGAAGCGTCCAGGCCCTGGGCGCGCAGGCCGCCGATCAGGCTGGCGGCCATGTTGCCGGCGCCGATAAAGGCAATACGAGTCTTGCTCATGTCAGGTCCTTGAGGGGAAATGTGGAAATAGGCATGGGTCAGGGCTGGCCGTAGTCGCGGGCACCGAACAACGCGGTACCGATACGCACCCAGGTCGCGCCCTGGGCGATGGCGGCTTCCAGGTCGTGGCTCATGCCCATGGACAAGGTGTCCAGCTCCAGGCCAAGGCTGGCCTGTAACTGGCGAACCCGGGCGAAGGCGGCCTCCTGGGCGGCGCGATCGTCAGTGGGTTCGGGGATCGCCATCAGCCCGCGCAGGCGCAGGCGTGGCAGCGCCACGATGGCCTGGGCCAGGGCGGGCAGTTGTTCCGGTGTACAGCCGGATTTGCTGGCTTCGCCACTGACATTCACCTGCAGGCAGATGTTCAGCGGTGCCAGGCCGTCAGGGCGTTGTTCAGAGAGGCGTTGGGCGATTTTCAGCCGGTCCACGGAATGTACCCAGTCAAAATGCTCGGCGATGGCGCGAGTCTTGTTCGACTGAATGGGGCCGATGAAGTGCCAGGTCAAGGGCAGGTCGGCCAACTCGCCCTGTTTGTTCAGCGCTTCCTGCAGGTAGTTCTCGCCGACATCACGTACCCCGGCAGCGTACGCTTCACGTATCGCGGCGGCGGGTTTGGTCTTGCTCACCGCCAGCAGGCGGATGGCCGATGGCGCACGTCCGGCGGCCTGGGCGGCGGCGTCGATGCGGGCGGCGAGTGTAGAAAGGTTGTCTGCTATGGTGGACATTGATCGATGCCGGCGGCTTCCTGGGTCTGCGGCATTCTACCTGCTTGGCAGCCTTTGGGGAGTCTCATGGATGTGACTGAACTGCTGGCCCTGGCAACCCGGGCCGGGGCCTCGGACCTGCACCTGGCGGCCGCCGAAGTGCCGGCCCTGCGCCTGGATGGGCGGATCTGCCGCCTGGAACTGCCAGCGCTGGACGCCGGACAAGTGTATGACATGCTCGGGCAACTGATGTCCGAAGTGCAGAAAAAGGATTTCGAAACACATCTGGACATCGACTTTTCCGTGGCGGTGCCAGCGCTGGCGCGTTTTCGCGTCAATGCGTTTCATCAGCGCCAGGGGCCGGGTGTGGTGCTGCGGGTGATTCCGGAGCAGGTCCGCAGCCTTGCCGAGCTGGGCCTGGGTGATGTGTTTCGGCAGATTGCCGAACTGCCGGCAGGGCTGGTGCTAGTCACCGGCCCCACCGGCTCAGGCAAGTCCACCACCCTGGCGGCACTGCTCGATCATCTGAACCGTGAGCGCCCCCTGCATATCCTTACACTTGAGGACCCCATCGAATTTATCCACAGCCCCCGAAGCAGCCTGATCAGCCAGCGTGAAATCGGCAGGCACAGCCACGGTTTTCCCCAGGCCTTGCGCGCGGCACTGCGCCAGGACCCGGATGTGATCATGCTCGGCGAACTGCGCGATGAGCAGACCATCCGCCTGGCCCTGACGGCCGCTGAAACCGGTCACCTGGTGCTGGCGACGCTGCACACAGGCTCGGCGGCGAAATCCATTGACCGCCTGGTGGACGTGTTCGCGCCAGAAGAAAAGCAACTGGTGCGGGGCATGCTGGCTGAAGCGCTGCAGGCGGTGGTGTCTCAGGTACTGGTCGAGCGGATTGGCGGCGGGCGGGTTGCGGCCCATGAGATCCTGCTGGCCACGCCCGCAGTGCGCAACCTGGTGCGCGCAGGCAAGGTGGCGCAGTTGTACTCGACGATGCAGATGGGGGGAGCGCTGGGGATGCAGACCCTGGACAGTTGCCTGCAGGGCCTGGTGATGCGTGGGGTGGTCAGTTCGCAAAGCGCCCGGGAATGGGCGCCGGGCAGTGCTTAGTTGGTGGCCAGGCTCAGCTGTTGGGTCTGGCTCTTGGGCAGGACCCGCTTGGCGACGACATAGCGGCTGCGCCAGTAGGGCTTGTTCAGGGTGTCGATGCTGACCCGCTTGCCCGTGCGTGGCGCATGGATGAAGCGGTCGTTGCCCAGGTAGATGGCTACATGATTGACCCGACGGCTCTTGATATTGAAGAAGATCAGGTCGCCAGGCTTGAGGTCATTGCGATTGACCTTCAGCCCGTGGCCCTGGGCCATGGCGTTGGAGGTGCGGGGCAGGTCGACTTCATCGATATCGTTGAAGGCGTACTTGACCAGGCCGCTGCAGTCGAAGCCCTTGCTCGGGCTGCTGCCACCCCAACGGTAAGGGGTGCCCAGGACATTGACGGCGCGGCTGAGCACTTCGCTGCTCTGCTTGTCCGACATCGCGGCAACCGGCAGGCTCGGCAGGGTCGACAGGCTCTGCTTGCTCGGGCGAGTGCGGTGCTGGGGCTTGCTGTTGACGTGCTTGGACGAACGCACGGCAGAGGAATTGGTGGTGTACCCGGAAAAGCCGTTGGGTAGACGTTGCTCACGGTTGGTGGCGTGGGCGGCCAGTGGCAATAATAGGCAAAGGGTCAGCCATGTCTTGAAAAGAGGGCGCATAGGCAGGGCTCTTGTTGGTCAGCGCGCAACTCTATAACAGCTGGCTGATCAATTTTTGACCGTTGGTCGATCGCAATGTGCCATGCGTCGGCTGGACACAAAAAAGTCACATTTTTCTTTAGAAAATTTTCCGATAACCCGCAGAGGCTATGAATGAACAGTTATCAACAGGACGGACAACTGCATGACACGCACAGCAAGGTGATCGGTTACCTGCTGTGGATATTCGGCTTTACCGGTGCCCACCGCTTCTATTACGGCAAACCGGTGACCGGTACGATCTGGTTCTTCACCCTGGGTTTGCTGGGCATCGGCTGGCTGATCGACCTGTTCCTGATCCCGGCCATGGATCGCGAAGCGGATCTGCGTTTCAACGCTGGCCCCCTGGATTACAGCCTGACCTGGATCCTGCTGACGTTCCTGGGCATTTTCGGTGTGCACCGCATGTACCAGGGCAAATGGATCACCGGGATCATCTACCTGTTCACGGGCGGGTTGTTTCTGGTGGGGATCCTGTATGACTTCTGGACGCTGAACACCCAGGTGTCGCTGGCCAACGCCCAGCGGCGTTGAACCTGGCGCGGCCTTGTCGTGCTCGACAAGGCCGCGACGGCGGTTACTGGCGGGTCTGGCGCTGTTGCAGCAAGAGATTGCTGAAACCGCTGCCGGCCAGTTGCTTCTGGGCCACGGTCAGCTGTTCACGGTTGCTGAACGGACCGACCAGCACCCGGTACCAGGTCTCTTCCTTGACGGTGCCGGACTCCACCTTGACCGCCTGGCCAAGCAGGATGATCTGGGCGCGGACCTTGTCGGCATCGGCCTGCTTGCGGAACGAGCCGGCCTGGAGGAAGAACTGGGTAGTCGCCGCCGGCTTGATCACCGGTGGCGCCGGCGGTGGCGTCTGCCCCATCAGCGCGGCCTGGGCCCGTGCGGTGTCGATCTTGGCGGCTTCGGCCGGGGTCACCGGCGGCTGGGCCGGGACCGGTGGGGTCTTCTCCGGCACGGCTTCCGGCGGCACGATCACTTCCGACTCGGGCAGCAGGGTATAGAAGTCGTACTTGGGCTTCACCGGTTGCTGCGGGCTCGGCGCGGTCTTGTTGGCTTCGGCGGCCTTCTCGGCCTTGACCTGTTCGGGCTTGGTGCGCTTGACCTCGTCTTTACCCGGCTCGAGCTTCATCAGGAACACAACGAAAGCACCGACCGTGAGGCCGATGGCCAGCCACATCCAGCCCGGAATCGGTTGTTTGGCAGGTGCCTGGTTGCGACTCGCGCCGCGCTTGGGTGCGGGTTTTTTCTTGGCAGCCAACTTACATACGCTCCAGGGTTTCCAGGCCGAGCAGTTCCAGACCTTGCTTGAGGGTACGACCGGTCAGGGCTGCCAGGCGCAGGCGGCTCTGTTGCTGTTCCGGGGTTTCGGCAGCCAGGATCGGGCAGTTCTCGTAGAAGCTGGAGAACAGCCCGGCCACGTCGTACAGGTAGGCGCAGAGCACGTGCGGCGTGCCTTTTTCGGCGACGTTGTTCAGGATTTCGCCGAACTGGGCCAGGCGTGCAGCCAGGTCCTGCTCCTGTGCCGCTTGCAGGATGATCTGCCCGTCCACTTCATCGAAGCCTTTGCCCAGCTTGCGGAACACGCCGGCGACGCGGGTGTAGGCGTACAGCAGGTAAGGGGCGGTGTTGCCTTCGAAGTTGAGCATCAGCTCGAAGTTGAAGCTGTAGTCGCTGGTGCGGTGCTTGGACAGGTCGGCGTACTTGACCGCGCCAATGCCGACGACTTCGGCGATGGCGCGCAGTTCGTCTTCACCCAGCTCCGGGTTCTTCTCCTTGACCAGGGCGTAGGCACGCTCCTTGGCTTCGGTCAGCAGGTCGATCAGCTTGACGGTGCCGCCATCGCGGGTCTTGAACGGACGGCCGTCGGCGCCGTTCATGGTGCCGAAGCCCATGTGTTCCATGTGCATCGGGTGGCCGACGAAACCGGCCAGGCGCGCTACTTCGAACACCTGGTTGAAG
This sequence comes from Pseudomonas sp. BJa5, assembly GCF_030272875.2. Classification (NCBI taxonomy): domain Bacteria; kingdom Pseudomonadati; phylum Pseudomonadota; class Gammaproteobacteria; order Pseudomonadales; family Pseudomonadaceae; genus Pseudomonas; species Pseudomonas sp. BJa5. Next base: position 101,579 of record NZ_JALRNG020000016.1, on the reverse strand, counting down.
TGCAGGGCCTGGCGCTGGTCGACGAAGTACAGGGCGCGATCGGCCTTGAGCACGTTGCTGCGGTAGCGCACGGCGGCAAGGTCGGTGGTGGCGTACAGGTAGCCGCCGTCGGCCTTTTGCACGATCACCGGCAGTGGTTCACCCTCGGCGGTCTTGAACTCTTCGAGGAACACGCACTGGGCGCCCTTGCTCTCGACCAGCAGGCCCTTGGCCTTGAGGTCGTTGACGACATTGGCCAGGTCGTCGTTATAGGCGCTCTCGCCCATGACGTCGGCCATGGTCAGCTTGACGTTGAGCAGTTCGTAGGTCTTCTGGCAGTGCGACAGCGAGATGTCCTTGAAGCGGGTCCACAGCTTCAGGCATTCCTCGTCGCCGGCTTGCAGCTTGACCACCAGGCCGCGTGCGCGGTCGGCGAACTCTTCCGATTCGTCGAAGCGTTTTTTCGCGGCGCGGTAGAAGTTCTCCAGGTCCGACAGCTCGTCGCTGGTGATCGGGTTTTCCTGCAGGTAGGCCATCAGCATGCCGAACTGGGTACCCCAGTCGCCCACGTGGTTCTGGCGAATCACGGTGTCGCCGAGGAACTCCAGCACGCGCGACACGGCGTCGCCGATGATGGTCGAGCGCAGGTGGCCGACGTGCATCTCTTTGGCCAGGTTAGGGGCCGACAGGTCGACCACCACCTTCTGTTGCGGGCCGGCCTTGCTGACGCCGAGCTTGGCGTCGGCCAGCGCGGCGTCCAGGCGGGCAGCCAGGGCCTGGGTGTTCTGGAAGAAGTTGAGGAAGCCCGGGCCGGCGATTTCGACCTTGCTGACCTGCTCGTCGGCAGGCAGGGCGGCGATGATCTTCTCCGCCAGGTCGCGTGGCTTCATGCCGGCAGGCTTGGCCAGCATCATCGCGATGTTGCTGGCGAAATCGCCGTGGGTCTTGTCCCGGGCGTTCTCCACCTGGATCGCCGGCGTCAGCCCTTCAGGCAGCACACCGTCGGTGACGAGTTGGGTGAGGGCTTGCTGGATCAGCTGGCGAATGGTGTCTTTCATGGGCTTCTCGTTCGACCGCAGGCGCGGCGGCGCTTCGATGCGCAGGTGGAAAAACTGGACATTATCCGTTGCCGGGGCGAGGTTGCCAACCTTTTGGGAGTGGTTACGCCCCTGTAGGAGCGGGCTTGTCCCGCGATGTGGCCGACGCAATCAATAAAGATCCACCGGATCCACATCCAGCGACCAGCGCACCTGGCGCCCGGACGGCATTTGCTCCAACAGTAGCAACCAGGCGCTGATCAGTCGATGCAAAGGCGCCCGGGCATTGGCCTGGAGCAACAATTGCGCGCGAAAACGTCCCGCCCGTCGCTCCATGGGGGCCGGTACCGGGCCGAGCAGTTCGATGCCGCCCAGGTTGTGCTCGGCCAGCAACTGCTCGGCGGCGCTGCAGGCTTCGTCGAGAAAGGCCTCGGCCTGTCCGGGCTTGTGGGCTTCGGCACGCAGCAGGGCCAGGTGGGCAAAAGGCGGCAAGCCAGCGGCGCGGCGCTCGCTCAGGGCCTGCTCGGCAAAGGCGAAATAGCCCTGCTCGGTCAGTTGCACCAGCAATGGATGGTCGGCCAGGTGGGTCTGGATGATCACTTTGCCGGGTTCCTCGGCGCGACCGGCGCGGCCAGCGACCTGGACGATCAACTGGGCCATGCGCTCGCTGGCGCGGAAGTCGCCGGAGAACAGGCCGCCGTCGGCATCGAGGATCGCCACCAGGGTCACCCGCGGAAAATGGTGCCCCTTGGCGAGCATCTGGGTGCCGACCAGGATGCACGGCTGGCCGCGCTGGATGGTGGCGAACAGCTGGTTCATGGCGTCCTTGCGCGAGGTGCTGTCGCGGTCCACGCGCAATACCGGGTAATCCGGAAAGAGGATGCCCAGGCGCTCTTCGGCGCGCTCGGTGCCGGCGCCGACCGGGCGCAGGTCGACCTTGTTGCATTGCGGGCACTGGCGCGGCAGGCGCTCGTCGTAGCCGCAGTGATGGCAGCGCAGTTCGTAGGAGCGCTGGTGCACGGTCATGCGCGCATCGCAGCGCGGGCATTCGGACATCCAGCCGCAGTCGTGGCACAGCAGGGTCGGGGCGAAGCCGCGGCGGTTGAGGAACACCAGCACTTGCTGGCCGGCGGCCAGGGTCTGGCCGATGGCTTGTTGCATGGGGCCACTGATGCCGCTGTCCAGGGGCCGGCTCTTCACGTCCAGGCGCAGGAAGCGCGGCTGCTGGGCGCCACCAGCGCGCTGGTTGAGGCGCAGCAGGCCGTAGCGGCCGCTGTGGGCGTTGTGCAGGCTCTCCAGCGACGGCGTGGCCGAGCCCAGCAGGATCGGGATGTTTTCCTGGCGCGCGCGCACCAGCGCCAGGTCGCGGGCGTGGTAGCGCAGGCCTTCCTGCTGTTTGTAGGAGCCGTCGTGCTCTTCGTCGATGATGATCAGCCCCGGGTGCTTCATGGGGGTGAACAGTGCCGAACGGGTGCCGATGATAATGTCGGCCTCGCCGTCGCGGGCGGCCAGCCAGGCGTCCAGGCGCTCGCGGTCGTTGACCGCCGAGTGCAGCAGGGCGATGCGGGCGTTGAAGCGTTGCTCGAAGCGGGCCAGGGTCTGCGGCCCGAGGTTGATTTCCGGAATCAGGATCAGCGCCTGCTTGCCGGCCTCCAGGGTCTCGAGGATCAGTTGCAGGTAGACCTCGGTCTTGCCGCTGCCGGTAACCCCGGCCAGGAGGAAGGCATGGAAACTGTCGAAACCTGCGCGTACGGCATTGAAGGCCGCCCGTTGTTCGTCGTTCAGCGGCAGCTCGGGCTGCGCCAGCCAGCGTTCATGGCGCTCCTGGACGGCGTGACGGCGCACTTCGACCTGGACCAGCTCCTTGGCCAGCAGCAGGTCGAGGCTGTCCTTGCTCAGCATGAACTTGCTCAGCAGGCCGTGGGCGATGCCATGGGGGTGCTGCGCCAGGGTGGCGAGGGCTTCGCGCTGGCGCGGGGCACGGGCGATGCGCGGGTCGTCCAGGCGCGCGCCCGGCGCGATCTGCCAGAAACGCTCCTGGCGCGCCTCTGCCGGCTCGCCCTGGCGCAGCAGCACCGGCAAGGCCCAGTTCAGGGTGTCGCCGAGGCTGTGCTGGTAGTACTGCGCGGTCCACAGGCACAGCTTGAACAGGGGCGGGGGAATCGGTGTGACCGGATCGAGCAGGGCGATCGCCGGCTTGAGCTTGTCCGCCGGCACCTCGCTCTTGTCGCTGGTCTCGATCAGGATGCCGATCATCTCCCGGCGCCCGAACGGCACGCGGATACGCATGCCCGGGGTCAGTGCCTGGCGCGCCATGCTGGCCGGCGCCCTGTAGTCGAACAGTCGCCGCAGGGGCGAGGGCAGGGCAAGGCGCAGAATGACGTCGGACACGCGAAGAGTTCTCTGAAGGGGGATTCCAAGACCAGGCGAGCCTAGCAGACGACGGTCGGTGCAAGCGACAACTTGCGTTGGCAGCATGCTCTGGTATTATTCGCCGCCTAATTACGTGCGGTATTCAACAATGGTGTTGGGTGGCGGCACGCAGTCGAGGAAGTGACCATGAAACCAGAAATTCACCCGAATTATGAAGTAGTCGCAGTCACCTGCAGCTGCGGTAACTCGTTCGAAACCCGTTCGACCCTGTGCGCTCCACTGGGCACCGACGTTTGCAACGAATGCCACCCGTTCTACACCGGTAAGCAAAAGGTTCTGGACACCGGCGGCCGCGTACAGAAGTTCGCAGATCGCTTCGGCATGTTCGGTGCCAAGAAGTAAGAATGCGCAATGCTGGCCCCGCGGGTCTGGCAATGTTGCTGAAAAAGGCGTCCCTTGTGGGCGCCTTTTTTGTGGGCGTCATTTGGCAGTTGCCGGCGCTGGCCTTCTGCCCGGCCCCGGTCGATCCCCAGCGCGTCAGCGTGCGCCAGGTGGTCGACGGCGATACCTTGCGTCTGGAAGATGGTCGCAGCGTTCGTCTGATTGGCCTCAATGCACCGGAAATCGGCCGCAAGGGCCGGGCCAGCGAAGCCTTTGCCGAGACCGCCCGTCAGCGTCTGCAGGCGCTGGTCAAGGCCAGTGGCGGCGAGGTTGGGCTGGTGCCGGGCGTCGAGTCCCGGGACAAGTACGGTCGGACCCTGGCACATATCTACGGTCGCTCTGGCGACAATTTCGAGGCCCGACTGCTCAGTGAAGGCCTTGGCTATCGCGTGGCCGTTGCCCCGAACGTCGACCTGAGTGGCTGCCAGCAGCAGGCCGAGCGTACCGCTCGTCAGCAAGGCGTGGGGGTGTGGCGGCGCTCTCCGGTGGTTTCGTCGGCTCAGGTGCAGCAATCCGGTTTTGCGATCATCAGCGGCAAAGTGATGGGTATCGAGCGCAATCGCGGCGGAATCTGGATCGAAATCGACAGCGCCCTGGTGCTTCAGGTGCCGGCGAAACTGCAGCGCAATTTCCCCGCTTCATTCTTTGATGGCCTCAAGGGGCGCACCATCGAAGCTCGCGGTTGGGTGCTGGATCGTTCCCGCAAAGGCGGCTTGAAGCAAGGGCAGAGGCGCTGGTTGCTGCCATTGACCGATCCATCGATGCTGGAAAGGGTCTCTGGATAAAAAATTGTGAACATTTTTTTGTACGATTGTACACATTGAAACCCTTGCGGGCTGCGGCTCTTGGCGGAAAGTCGTAGGTTAAAGGCCTTGACACAAGTGACCGGCCAGTCTTGTCGGCCCTTTGCTCTTTGCGTATCCTCGGCGGTCCGTCAGAACAGTAAATAGCGGAATGCCCACCATGTCAGATTTGAAAACCGCCGCTCTCGAATACCATGCTCAGCCTCGTCCGGGGAAACTGAGCGTCGAGCTCACCAAACCTACCGCGACTGCTCGCGACCTGGCGCTGGCCTACAGCCCTGGCGTGGCCGAGCCGGTACGTGAAATTGGTCGCGATCCGGAGCTGGCCTACAAGTACACCGGCAAGGGCAATCTGGTAGCAGTCATTTCCGACGGCACCGCCATCCTCGGCCTGGGTGACCTCGGCCCACTGGCCTCCAAGCCTGTCATGGAAGGCAAGGGTGTTCTGTTCAAGCGCTTCGCCGGCATCGACGTGTTCGACATCGAAGTCGAGTCGGAGAGCCCGCAAGCCTTCATCGACACCGTCCGCCGCATCTCCATCACCTTCGGTGGCATCAACCTCGAAGACATCAAGGCACCCGAGTGCTTCGAGATCGAGCGCACCCTGATCGAACAGTGCGACATCCCGGTGTTCCACGATGACCAGCACGGTACCGCGATCGTGACCGCTGCCGGCATGATCAACGCCCTGGAAATCGCCGGTAAGAAACTCGAAGAAGCCAAGATCGTCTGCCTGGGCGCTGGCGCTGCCGCCATCTCCTGCATGAAGTTGCTGGTGAGCATGGGCGCGAAGATCGAGAACATCTTCATGGTTGACCGCACTGGCGTGATCCACGCTGGCCGTAGCGACCTGAACCAGTACAAGGCTGTGTTCGCCCACGCCACCGACAAGCGCACCCTGGCCGATGCCCTGGAAGGCGCTGACGTGTTCGTCGGCCTGTCCGGCCCGAACCTGCTGAGCCCTGAAGGCCTGAAGTCGATGGCGGCCAACCCGATCGTCTTCGCCTGCTCCAACCCGGATCCGGAGATCTCCCCGGAGCTGGCGCACGCTACCCGTAGCGACGTGATCATGGCCACCGGTCGTTCCGACTACCCGAACCAGGTCAACAACGTACTGGGCTTCCCGTTCATCTTCCGCGGTGCCCTGGACGTTCGCGCCAAGCGCATCAACGAAGAAATGAAGATCGCTGCCGCCAACGCCCTGAAAGACCTGGCCAAGCTGCCAGTGCCTAAGGAAGTCTGCGCAGCTTACGGCGTCGACGCGCTGGAATTCGGCCGTGAGTACATCATTCCGAAGCCAATGGATGCCCGTCTGATCACCGTCGTTTCCGACGCCGTGGCCAAGGCTGCGATCGAGACCGGTGTGGCGACCCTGCCGTATCCGACGAACTACCCGCTCAAGAGCGTGGATGACGTGTTCAACGGCTAATGTGGGAGCGGGCTTGTCTCGCGATTAGCTGCAACGCGTAACTAAAAGCCCCGGCTCGCGAGAGCCGGGGCTTTTTTGTGGCTGCCTCTGTAGGAGCGGGCTTGCCCCGCGATTGCGATGTGAGCGGTAGATCGCAATCGCGGGGCAAGCCCGCTCCCACAGTGAAGTGATCAGAACAGGTCGATCGGCGCTGCCTCGTCCGCTGGCAGCGGGCTGCCGGGGGCGGAGCCGTTGCCCAGTTCGCTGCCCGTAGGCGGGGTGTCTTCGACCTTGAACAGCTCGAAGTAGGCGTTGGGGTTGTCCGGCGAAGCGGCCCGGCCACTGACCGGGTCAACCCGCAGGCTGAGGATGCCTTGCGGTTCGGCCGGGGCATGGTTGGGCTTGTCCTTGAGCGCCGGGCCCATGAAGTTCATCCAGATCGGCAGCGCTACGGTACCGCCATATTCGCGACGGCCCAGGGTTTCCGGCTGATCGAATCCGGCCCAGACCGTGGTCACCAGGTCGGCGTTGTAGCCCGAGAACCAGGCGTCCTTGGATTCGTTGGTGGTACCGGTCTTGCCTGCGAGGTCGGTACGGCCCAGGGCCAGGGCGCGACGCCCGGTACCGCGCTTGATCACGTCCTGGAGCATGCTGGTGAGGATGTAGGTGGTGCGACCATCGATGATGCGCTCGGCCACGGCCGGCGCCTGGGTGGCGGTCTGCGCGGCATCGAACGAGGCGCTGGTGGCGGCTTCGCCCGGCAGCTGGATGCTGATCGGCGTTTCAGGTGCGGCGATGCCGAGCTGATCCTGGGTCGTCTGCGGAACCCGTGGCGGGTTGGCGGTGAACAGCGTTTCGCCGTTGCGGCTTTCGATACGCTCGATCAGGTACGGGGTGATCTTGTAGCCGCCGTTGGCAAAGGTGCTCCAGCCGGTGGCGATTTCCATCGGTGTCAGGGTCGCGGTGCCCAGGGCCAGGGACAGGTTGGGCGGCAGGTCCTGCTTGTTGAAGCCGAACTTGCTGATGTAGTCGATGGTGCGGCTGACGCCCATGGCCTGCAGCAGGCGGATCGATACCAGGTTGCGCGACTTGTACAGCGCTTCGCGCATGCGGATCGGGCCGAGGAAGGTGTTGGTGTCGTTCTTCGGACGCCAGACCTTGTCCAGGTACTCGTCGACGAACACGATGGGGGCATCGTTGACCAGGCTGGCGGCGGTGTAGCCGTTGTCCAGTGCGGCGCTGTAGACGAAGGGCTTGAAGCTCGAACCCGGCTGGCGCTTGGCCTGCATGGCACGGTTGTAGTTGCTCTGCTCGAAGGAAACGCCACCGACCAGGGCGCGGATGGCGCCGCTGTTCGGGTCCAGCGAGACCAGCGCGCTTTGCGCCGCGGGAACCTGGCTGAACTTCAGGCTGCCATCGTCCAGGCGCTGGACACGGATCAGGTCGCCCACCTGGGCAACGTCGGCAGGCTGCTGCGGTGCGCGCCCCTGGCTGTTGGTGTTGAGGAACGGGCGGGCCCATTTCATGGTGTCCCAGGCCACGCTTTCCTGCTGGTTGGCGCGGGTCAGCACTTGCAGGCCGGTCTTGCTGACCTGGGTGACGATGGCCGGCTCCAGGCCGCCAAGGCTGCGCTGCTTGCTCAGTTCCTGCTGCCAGGCTGCCAGGGTCTTGCCCGGGAAGCGTGCTTCCGGTCCGCGGTAGCCATGACGCTCGTCATAAGTGCTCAGCCCGTCGAGGACGGCCTTGTTGGCGATTTCCTGCAGGTCGCTCGGCACCGTGGTGGTGACCCGGAAACCTTCGGTGTAGGCGTCGCTGCCGTAACGGCCGACCATTTCGGCGCGGGCCATTTCGGCGATGTAGGGGGCACTGACCTCGGGCGTAGGAACGTGATAGCTGGCGTTGATCGGCTCGGCCAGGGCGGCCTGGTAGCTGGCTTCGTCGATCTTGCCCAGCTTGTACATGCGCCCCAGGATCCAGTCGCGGCGCTCCTTGGCGCGCACCGGGTTGGCCAGCGGGTTGAAGCGCGACGGCGCCTTGGGCAGGCCGGCGATCATGGCCATCTGCGCCAGGCTGATGTCGCGGATCGACTTGCCGTAGTAGACCTGTGCGGCGGCCTCGATGCCGTAGGCACGGTTGCCCAGGTAGATCTTGTTGACGTACAGCTCGAGGATCTCGTCCTTGGTCAGTTCACGCTCGATCTGCAGGGCCAGGAGAATCTCGTTGGTCTTGCGCGAGAAGCTGCGTTCGCTGGTCAGGAAGAAGTTCTTCGCCACCTGCATGGTGATGGTGCTGCCGCCGGTCTGGATGTGCCCGGACTTGAGCAATTGTGTTGCAGCACGCATCAGACTGCTGGGGTCGACGCCATAGTGATTGGCAAAGTTGTCATCTTCGGCCGAGAGCAAAGCCTGGATGAAATGCGGTGGAATGTCGGCGAAACGTATGGGAGAACGGCGCATTTCGCCGAATTCGGCAATCAGCTTTCCGTCGCTGCTGTAGACCCGCAAAGGGATCTGCAACTGGATGCTTCTGAGGGCCTCTACCGAGGGCAAGCTGGGGCTAAGATACAGAAACGCGCCGCTCACACCGAGCACGAGAGCGCAAATGACTGCGACGAAAGACCACCAGAAGAACTTCAGCAGGCGTATCAAGGCTTTTGGGCGTCCAGGTTGAAAAGTGGGTTGCGCGCGGGGCCAGCGGACAAGGAAAAACGCTGGCCATTATAAGCATTTTTCGCACCGCCGCGTTATGGGCGCGGCGTTTGAGGTGTCAGCCAGGTGAGGGCGATGTCCGCCCGGTGGCCTGCTGCGAGCAAGGAATTGACCGATGCTTGGACGCTTTGGCAGGGATGCCGGTTCACTCCTGGGGGTAGAAATCACCCCGCCGTTCATCAGACTGGTGCAATTGCAGCGCCGTCGTGGTCGTTGCCGGGTGCAGGCCTGGGCGCTCGAGCCCTTGCCTGCGGCGGCCATGCACAATGGCTGGATCGGCGACCCCGAGCAGGTTGCAGCAGCCTTGCTCAAGGCGCTGGGGCGCATGGAGCGGCCCGCCCGGCGTGTGGCCGTGGCGTTGCCCGGTGCCCTGGTGATCGAGAAGCTGATCTCGATGCCGGCGTCGCTCGATGAGCAGGCCATTGCCGAGCAAATACCGTCCGAAGCGGCCCAGTTCATTCCGTTCTCGCTTGAAGAGGTCGCCCTCGATTTCCAGGTCGTCGGCCTCGACCCTGGCGATCCGGGGCGCCGGCAGATGGTGGTCGCGGCTTGCCATCTGGCACTGTTGGAGGTGCTGGAGGTCGCGCTCGATGCTACCGGGCTGCACGCTTGCCTGGTTGAGGCCGATCACCATGCCCTGCACCGTGCATTGCCGGTCACCGATGCACAGCGCAGGTTGCTGCTGCAGCTGGAAAGCGATGCCCTGGTCATTCACGAGCAGGATGCGGGGCCGATGCCGCTGCGTCGGGAGCTGTCGCTGGGTGGGCAGGGGCGCGATGCCCAGGTGCTGGTAAGGGCGGTGGACCGTTACCTGTTGTCCGTCCCCGGGCGCGAACTGCCGGGGCAGTTACTGCTGCTGGGGGATGCTGCGCTGGAGCGTCACATGCCCGGGCAGTTGCAGCAGCGGCTCGGGATGCCTGTGCATCAGGCCGACCCTTTCCGGGTCATGGACCTGGCGCCGGGCCTGGATCCTCAGGCGCTGGCTGCACAGGCGCCGTGCCTGGCGGTTGCCTGCGGCCTGGCACTGCGGGAGGGCGACCGATGCCTGGTATGAACCTCTTGCCCTGGCGCGAGCAACGCCTACAGCGGCGTATCCGGCACCTGCAAGGAGGGATGCTGGGCGTGGGTCTGGTTGCCCTGCTGGTGATCTGGCGGGTGGATGCTTGCGCTCGGGAGGCCTTGCTGCGTCAGGCGCGCGATGATGCCACCACGCGGCAGGTCATCGAGGCGCTGGATGCCCAGCTGGAACAGTTGGCGCAGCACAAGGCCGCCCAAGAGCAGATCCGCGACAGGGTTGAGGTGCTGGAGCAGTTGCAGGCGGGACGATTGTCCCGGGTGGCGCTGTTGGAGCGGCTGGCAGACGCCGTGCCCCAGGGGGTGTACTTGACGGCGCTGACAGCTCAAGGCCAGCGATTACGGCTCACAGGAGTGGCCGACTCCGGCTCGCTGATCGCTCAACTATTGCGCAACCTGTCTTCCGAGCTTGGCGACGCTGATGTGCATCAGATCAAGGCGGTGGATGCCGGGGAGGCGTTCGAGTTGAGCCTGATCGCGAGGGGCGCGTCATGAGTCAGCTGTCGGGCCCGCTCTGGCAGCAGTTGGCGGGCGCTTCGCGGATGCGGCAAGGGGCGCTGCTGCTGGGCATCCTGGGAGTGTTGCTGGGAGTGGCCTACTTCGTCCACCTGCGTGCGCTGTTCGTTGATGTCGACGAGCGCACCGAGCAGTCACGGCGCTTGTCCGGCGAGGTCGCCGGCAAGGCGGAGCGCGTCCAGGCGCTCGCCGACAGTGAGGCGCAACTGGCTGCGGCACGCGAGGCCCTCGATACGCTCAGGTGGCGCCTGGCTGCGGGTGGTGAAATGGCTGGCCTGCTGGAGAATGTCGCGCAGCTGGGGTACGAGCACGGCCTGTTCGTCGAGCAGTTGGAGCGGCTGCCGGACGTCATGCATGACCAGCACATCGAGTTGCCCATGCAGCTTCAACTGCAAGGAAGCTACGCAGCCCTGGCCGCCTTTGCCCTGGGGCTGGCCCGATTGCCCCGGCTGGTCACGCTGCAGGATTTTTCCCTGGTCCCGGCCGGTGAGCAGGCTCCGGGGCAATTGCGTATGCAGGTGCGAGCCAGTGCCTATCGCGCGCGTGGAACGAGTGCGCGGGGCGCGCAGATGACTGCTACCGCTGATCTCGCCCCACCGGCCGCCGGCATTTCGCGCAGTCCGTTCGAGCCATCGCTCATGCAGCAGCGAGGCGATCTGCAGGGATTGCCATTGGAGCAGTTCGAGATGGTCGGCAGTCTTGTTCGTCGCCAGGTGCGCTTTGCCTTGCTGCGTGCGGCCGGGGTTGTGTACCGCCTGCAGCTGGGCGATCGGCTGGGGCGCGACCATGGCCGGGTGGTGAGCATCGAGGAGGGGCAGGTTGAAGTCGTCGAAGCGGTGTTCGTGGTCGACAAGGGTTGGGTCGAGCGGCGTCGCACTTTGCGCCTCAAGCCGTCGGCAAGAGCAGGTTGAAGGGGTAAGCCAGGGAGGTGGCAATGGCAGCAGGAAGCAGGTTGGTTGTGTTCGGGGTGTTGTTCATTGCCCAGGCAGCGCTGGCAGCGTCGACTGACAAAGGATCGCGACATGAGGTGCTGTCGCTGAACTTCCAGGATGTCGAGGTACGTGCGGTGTTGCAGGTGCTGGCGGACTTTTCCGGGGTCAATCTGGTTGCCAGCGACGCGGTGCAGGGCCGGTTGACCCTGCGTCTGCAGGATGTGCCCTGGGAGCAGGCGCTGGACCTGGTGCTGCGCAGCAAGGGGCTGGAGAAGCGTGAGCAGGGTAATGTCCTGCTGGTGGCACCCGTGGGCGCGCTGGCCGAGCAGGAGCGCCAGGTGCTGGAGGGCCGCCAGCAGATCGCAGCGTCATTGCCGCTGCAGCAGGCGTTGTTGCCCTTGAACTATGCGCGTGCCGCCGATATCGCGACCATCTTCCAGTCGATGAAAGCCACCGACCCCCGGGGCGTCACGCCCGGTATGGTGAGCGTCGACGAGCGCACCAACACCTTGATCGTGCGGGAGCTCCCGCAGCGCCTGGACGAACTGCGGCAACTGATCGCCCGCCTGGATGTGCCGGTGCGTCAGGTGATGATCGAGGCGCGGATCGTCGAGGCCAATGTCGATTACGAGAAAAGCCTGGGGGTGCGCTGGGGTGGCGAGGTGCAGTTGGGCAACGGCTTGAGCCTGGGTGCCGGCGATGCCTTTGTCGACCTGGGCGTGGAGCGCGCCACTTCCGCCATTGGTGTGGGCGTGCTGCGCGACACTGTGCTGCTCGACCTTGAACTCAGTGCCATGGAAAAGTCCGGCAACGGCGAAATCATCTCCCAGCCCAAGGTCGTGACCGCTGACCGGGAGACCGCGAGGATCCTCAAGGGCACCGAGGTGCCCTACCAGGAAACCAGTGGCAGTGGCGCCACGTCCGTGACCTTTCGCGAAGCGTCGCTGTCTCTGGAGGTAACGCCGCAGATCACGCCCGACAACCGGGTGATCATGGCCGTGAAGGTGACCAAGGACGAGCCGGACTACCTCAATGCCCTGGCCCAGGTGCCGCCGATCCGCAAGAACGAGGTCAATGCCAAGGTCCATGTCAGTGACGGCGACACCATCGTAATCGGTGGCGTGTACTCGACGGTGCAAAGTAAAGTTGTCGATAAGGTGCCATTTTTCGGCGATGTGCCGTATGTTGGTCGGCTGTTTCGTCGCGATGTTCTACAAGAGAAAAAATCCGAGCTGCTGGTCTTCCTGACTCCGCGTATCATGAGTGACCAGGCGATTGCTGTGAGTCGTTGATTCTGTGCGAAATTTGATACTTGTGGGGCCCATGGGTGCTGGTAAAAGCACCATCGGCCGCCTGCTGGCCAAAGAGCTGCGCCTGCCGTTCAAGGATTCCGACAAGGAAATTGAACTGCGCACGGGCGCCAATATCCCGTGGATCTTCGACAAGGAAGGCGAACCGGGCTTTCGTGATCGTGAGCAGGCGATGATCGCCGAGCTCTGTGCCTTCGACGGCGTGGTCCTGGCCACCGGCGGTGGCGCGGTGATGCGCGATGCCAACCGCCAGGCCCTGCATGCCGGTGGCCGGGTGGTGTACCTGCACGCCTCGGTCGAGCAGCAGGTCGGGCGCACCGCGCGTGACCGCAACCGCCCGTTGCTGCGTACCGCCAACCCGGAAGCGACCCTGCGCGCCTTGCTGGAGATCCGTGATCCGCTGTATCGCGAGATCGCCGACCTGGTGGTGGAAACCGACGAGCGGCCGCCGCGGATGGTGGTGCAGGATATTCTCGAGCGCTTGCAGAAGTTGCCGCCCCGTTGAGCCGGGCTTATCCTCGGCCACCCGTCATGCCGTGACAGGGCACACCGTTATCGCGCGGTTCGAGCCATCGATGCCGCGCCTTGTTCATTGTGGGGACACATGCAGACACTAAAGGTCGAACTGGGCGAACGTAGCTACCCGATCTACATCGGCGAAGGCTTGCTGGATCAAACGGAACTGCTGGCACCGCACATTGCCGGCCGGCAGGTTGCCATTGTCTCCAACGAGACGGTCGCGCCCCTCTACCTTGAACGTCTGAGCCGTACCCTGGGTGCCTATTCGGTGCTGCCGGTGGTGCTGCCCGATGGCGAAGCCCACAAGAACTGGGAAACCCTGCAACTGATTTTCGATGCCCTGCTGACCGCGCGGCACGATCGTCGCACCACCGTGGTTGCCCTGGGCGGCGGCGTGATCGGCGACATGGCCGGGTTTGCCGCGGCCTGCTACCAGCGTGGCGTGGACTTCATCCAGGTGCCGACCACCCTGTTGTCCCAGGTCGATTCGTCGGTGGGCGGCAAGACCGGCATCAACCACCCGCTGGGCAAGAACATGGTCGGCGCCTTCTACCAGCCCAACGCGGTGCTGATCGACACTGCCAGCCTCAGCACCCTGCCTGCGCGCGAGCTGTCGGCGGGGCTGGCCGAGGTCATCAAGTACGGCCTGATCTGTGACGAACCCTTCCTGGGCTGGCTCGAAGCGAACATGGACGCCTTGCGCGGCCTGGACCAGGTTGCCCTGACCGAAGCCATCCGTCGCTCCTGTGCGGCCAAGGCCGCCGTGGTCGGCGCCGATGAGCGCGAGTCCGGCGTGCGCGCCACCCTCAACCTCGGCCATACCTTCGGCCACGCCATCGAGACCCACATGGGCTATGGTGTCTGGTTGCATGGTGAGGCCGTTGCAGCTGGCACGGTGATGGCACTGGAGATGTCCATGCGCCTGGGCTGGATCAGCCAGCAGGAGCGTGACCGGGGTATCCGCCTGTTCCAGCGCGCCGGCTTGCCGGTGGTGCCACCGGAAGCAATGACCCCGGCCCAGTTCATGGAGCACATGGCGGTCGATAAAAAGGTACTCGACGGTCGTCTGCGGCTGGTCCTGCTGCGCCACATGGGCGAGGCGGTGGTCACCGACGACTACCCGAAAGAGATTCTTCAGGCCACGCTGGCGGCGGATTACCGCGCTATCGTGGCCCAGCTTTGAGGTTGATGAGAGTTCGATGACTAGTCTGCATGCCGACGAGGCCTTTCTCGGCCATTACCAGTTGAACCATGACCCCTTCGCTGCACGGGTGCCGGGTTTCAAGTTTTTCCCGGCCCAGCGCAAGCCGGTGCTTGGCCAGTTGCACCACCTGGCCCGCTACAGCCAGTTGCTGCTGGTGGTGACCGGTCCTCAGGGCAGCGGCAAGACCCTGCTGCGTCAGGCGCTGGTCGCCAGCACCAACAAGCAGTCGGTGCAAAGCGTGGTGGTTTCCGCGCGCGGTGCCAGCGATGCCGCCAGCGTCCTCGGCCAGGTGGCCCAGGCCCTTGGCGTTGCCCAGCCGGAAGTCCCTGAACTGCTCGCCCAGATCGTGCAACTGGCCTTGACCGGCCAGGAAGTCTATTTGCTGGTGGACGATGCGGAACAACTGGAAGAGTCGGCACTCCAAGCCTTGCTGGAGCTGGCGGCGGGTACCCCGGAAGGGCGTCCGCACGTGTTCCTGTTCGGCGAACCGTCACTGATCGCCGGGCTGGAGGCGCAAAGCGCCGACATGGAGCGTTTCCATGTCATCGAGCTTGCGCCCTACAGCGAAGAAGAAACCCGGGAATACCTGGAGCAGCGCCTGGAAGGTGCCGGGCGGGGCATCGAGGTGTTCACCAATGAACAGATCGTCGATATTCACCAACACTCCGATGGCTGGCCTGGGGCAATCAACCAGGTCGCCCGCGATACCTTGATCGAAGCCATGATCGCCAGCCGGACCACGGCGAAGCGACCATCAATGGGGTTCAATATGCCTAAGAAACATGTGCTGGCGCTGTCTGCTGTCGTCGTGGTCGCCGTGGGTGCGGCTGTGCTGATGCCGAAAAAGAGCGACCAGGCGCCGACGGCGCCGGCCGAACAGGCGCAGCTGCCACTGGGGCAGGGCCAGCCTGGCGACGCGCAGTCTAACAACGGCAGCCCGGCCATCGAATTCGCCGGCAACTCGCAGCCGATGCCGTTGCCGCTGGTGGGGCAGTCGCAGCCGGTAATGCGTGGCCCGCTGGCCGAAGCCGCTGGCATGGGCGAGGGTGACGAAGGGGGTCCGGCCGGTGACACCGCGCTGCAGCCACCGACCGTCACCACCATTGCGCCGCCTGCTGGCGTTCAGCCTGGCCCTGCGCCAGCGCCGGCACAGCCTGTAGCCCAAGCTCAACCGGCCACGCCGCCCGTTGCCAAGGCGCAACCTGTCGCGCCGGCGCCAAAACCGGTTGCACCTGCTGCCAGCAAGCCGGTTGCGCCAGCAGCCAAGCCTGCGCCTGTCCAGGTTGCAACGGTCAAGCCCGCCGCCCAGCCTGCCGCCAAGCCCGCTGCAGGTGGTAGCTGGTACGCCGGGCAGAAGCCGGGCAATTATGTCGTGCAAATCCTTGGCACCAGCTCCGAGGCTTCCGCCCAGGCCTATGTGAAGGCCCAGGGTGGCGACTATCGCTACTTCAAGAAAACCCTGCAGGGCAAGCCGCTGTACGTGATCACTTACGGCAACTTCGCCAGCCGCGATGCAGCGCTCGCTGCAATCAAGGCCTTGCCAGCCAAGGTCCAGGCTGGTAAACCTTGGCCTCGTACCGTCGCCAGTGTCCAACAAGAACTGGCTGCGACCCGCTGACATAGCCTGGTGGCACTACCCCCGCCACCTGCTGAGCGACTCCTGAAACTCGGTCAAGCCTGCTGCGTACTACGCGGCAGGCTTTTCTGTCCCAGACTGCCGGCCAAAAGCCCATCTTGCAGTCCAGGCTGAAACGCTTCAGACTCAAGCCATGCCGTTACCACGGCGCACGCTTAAAAACATTCAAAAATGCGACATGGGTTTACGACAATTCGTCGTAAATTTGTGGGCTTCCCTGTCGCTGTGCAACAATGGCTCCCCTATTGCCCCCGCAAAGCTGGCGTTCGTTCGGCGTGGATGGTAAGTGGTTGTACTAAAAAGAGATTTGCCTTGGTGAGAGGCGAACCTGGTGAGAAAGTGTCTATGAAAACAGGTCTGTACCATCCCGAAGAATTCAAGGATAACTGTGGTTTCGGCCTGATCGCCCATATGACGGGTGAACCCAGCCACCACCTTCTGCAAACGGCTATGCAGGCGTTGACCTGCATGACGCACCGCGGCGGTATCAACGCTGATGGCAAGACCGGCGACGGTTGCGGCCTGTTGATGCAAAAGCCCGATCAGTTCCTGCGGGCCGTGGCCCAGGAGCAGTTCGGCGTCGAGCTGCCCAAGCAGTACGCGGTGGGCATGGTGTTCTTCAATCAGGACAACACCCGCGCCGAAGCCGCACGCGAGAACATGAATCGCGAAATCCTCGCGGCCGGCCTGCAACTGGTGGGCTGGCGCAAGGTGCCGATCGATACCAGCGTCCTCGGTCGCCTGGCCCTGGAGCGCCTGCCGCAGATCGAGCAGGTGTTCGTCGGCGGTGAAGGCCTGAGCGATCAGGAATTCGCCATCAAGCTGTTCAGCGCCCGTCGTCGCTCCTCGGTGGCCAACGCCGCCGATACCGACCACTACATCTGCAGCTTTTCGCACAAGACCATCATCTACAAGGGCCTGATGATGCCGGCGGACCTCGCCGCCTTCTATCCGGACCTGGATGACGAGCGCCTGCAGACCGCCATTTGCGTGTTCCACCAGCGCTTCTCCACCAACACCCTGCCGAAATGGCCGCTGGCCCAGCCATTCCGCTTCCTCGCCCACAACGGCGAGATCAACACCATCACCGGCAACCGTAACTGGGCCCAGGCCCGTCGCACCAAGTTCGCCAACGACCTGATCCCGGACCTGGAAGAACTCGGCCCGCTGGTCAACCGCGTCGGTTCCGACTCCTCGAGCATGGACAACATGCTGGAACTGATGGTCACCGGTGGCATCGACCTGTTCCGCGGCGTGCGCATGCTGGTGCCGCCAGCCTGGCAGAACGTCGAGACCATGGACGCCGACCTGCGCGCGTTCTACGAATACAACTCCATGCACATGGAAGCCTGGGACGGCCCGGCGGGTATCGTGCTGACCGAAGGTCGCCATGCGGTCTGCCTGCTCGACCGCAACGGCCTGCGTCCGGCGCGCTGGGTCACTACCAAGAACGGCTACATCACCTTGGCGTCGGAAATCGGCGTGTGGGACTACAAGCCTGAAGACGTCATCGCCAAGGGCCGTGTCGGCCCGGGCCAGATCTTCGCCGTGGACACCGAGACCGGCCAGATCCTCGACACCGACGCCATCGACAACCGCCTCAAGTCGCGCCATCCGTACAAGCGCTGGCTGCGCCAGAATGCCCTGCGCATCCAGGCTGACCTGAGCGACGACCAGGGCGTGGCCAGCTACGACGCTGACCAGCTCAAGCAATACATGAAGATGTTCCAGGTCACCTTCGAGGAGCGTGACCAGGTGCTGCGTCCGCTCGGCGAACAAGGCCAGGAAGCGGTCGGCTCGATGGGCGACGACACGCCGATGGCGGTCCTGTCGCAGCGCGTGCGTTCGCCCTACGACTACTTCCGCCAGCAGTTCGCCCAGGTCACCAACCCGCCGATCGACCCGCTGCGCGAAGCGATCGTCATGTCGCTGGAGATCTGCCTGGGTGCCGAGCGCAACATCTTCCAGGAATCCCCGGAGCACGCTTCGCGGGTGATCCTCAGCTCGCCGGTCATTTCCCCGGCCAAGTGGCGCTCGCTGATGAACCTGGACCGCCCGGGCTTCGAGCGTCAGCTGATCGACCTGAACTACGACGAGAGCATCGGCCTGGAAGCGGCCGTGCGCAATATCGCCGACCAGGCTGAAGAAGCCGTGCGCAGCGGCAAGACCCAGCTGGTGCTGAGCGACCGCCATATCGCGCCGGGCAAGCTGCCGGCCCATGCCTCGCTGGCCGTCGGTGCCGTGCACCACCGCCTGACCGAACTGGGCCTGCGTTGCGACAGCAACATCCTGGTCGAAACCGCGACCGCCCGCGACCCGCACCACTTCGCCGTGTTGATCGGTTTCGGCGCCTCGGCGGTGTACCCGTACCTGTCCTATGAAGTGCTGGCCGACCTGATCCGCACCGGCGAAGTGCTGGGCGACCTGGACGAAGTCTTCAAGTACTACCGCAAGGGCATCTCCAAGGGCCTGCTGAAGATCCTCTCGAAGATGGGCATCTCCACCGTCGGTTCGTACCGCGGTGCGCAGCTGTTCGAGGCCGTCGGCCTGTCCGAGGAAGTGGTCGGCCTGAGCTTCAGGGGCGTTGCCAGCCGCCTCAAGGGCGCGCGTTTCGTCGACATTGAGAGCGAGCAGAAGCTGCTGGCCGCCGAAGCCTGGAGCCCGCGCAAGCCGATCCAGCAGGGTGGCCTGCTGAAGTTCGTCCACGGTGGCGAATACCACGCCTACAACCCGGACGTGGTCAACACCCTGCAAGCCGCCGTGCAGCAGGGCGACTACGAGAAGTTCAAGGAATACACCGCGCTGGTGGACAACCGTCCGGTGTCGATGATCCGCGACCTGCTGAAGGTCAAGGTCGCCGACCAGGCGTTGGCCCTGGAAGAAGTCGAGCCACTGGAGGCAATCCTCAAGCGCTTCGACTCCGCCGGTATTTCCCTGGGCGCGCTGTCGCCTGAGGCGCACGAAGCACTGGCCGAGGCCATGAACCGCCTGGGCGCGCGTTCCAACTCCGGCGAGGGCGGCGAAGACCCGGCCCGCTACGGCACCATCAAGAGCTCGAAGATCAAGCAGGTGGCCACCGGTCGTTTCGGTGTCACCCCCGAGTACCTGGTCAACGCCGAAGTGCTGCAGATCAAGGTGGCCCAGGGCGCCAAGCCGGGCGAGGGCGGCCAGCTGCCAGGCGGCAAGGTCAACGGCCTGATTGCCCGCCTGCGTTATGCGGTACCGGGCGTGACCCTGATCTCGCCACCGCCGCACCACGACATCTACTCGATCGAAGACCTCTCGCAGCTGATCTTCGACCTCAAGCAGGTCAACCCGCAGGCGCTGGTCTCGGTCAAGCTGGTGGCAGAAGCGGGCGTCGGCACCATCGCCGCCGGCGTGGCCAAGGCCTATGCCGACCTGATCACCATCTCCGGCTACGACGGTGGCACCGGCGCTTCGCCGCTGACCTCGATCAAGTACGCCGGTGCGCCGTGGGAACTGGGCCTGGCTGAAACCCACCAGACCCTGCGTGGCAACGACCTGCGCGGCAAGGTCCGGGTACAGACCGACGGCGGCCTGAAAACCGGCCTGGACGTGATCAAGGCGGCGATCCTCGGCGCCGAAAGCTTCGGCTTCGGTACTGCGCCGATGATCGCCCTGGGCTGCAAATACCTGCGCATCTGTCACCTGAACAACTGCGCCACCGGCGTCGCCACCCAGAACGACAAGCTGCGCAAAGACCACTACATCGGTACCGTCGACATGGTGGTGAACTTCTTCACCTACGTGGCCGAAGAGACCCGTGAGTGGCTGGCCAAGCTGGGCGTGCGCAGCCTCGGTGAGCTGATCGGGCGCACCGACCTGCTGGAAATGCTCCCCGGTGAAACCGAGAAGCAGAAGTACCTGGACCTCAGCCCGCTGCTGGGCAGCCCGCACGTGCCGGCCGACAAGCCGCAGTTCTGTGAAGTCGACCGCAACCCGCCGTTCGACAAGGGCGTGCTGGCCGAGAAGATGGTCGACATGGCCCTGCCGGCCATTCGCGACCTCAGCGGTGGCGAGTTCAGCCTCGACATCTGCAACTGCGACCGCTCCATCGGTGCGCGGATCTCCGGCGAGATCGCGCGCCTGCATGGCAACCAGGGCATGGCCAAGGCGCCGATCACCTTCCGCTTCAAGGGCACTGCCGGCCAGAGCTTCGGTGTGTGGAACGCCGGTGGCCTGAACCTGTACCTCGAAGGTGATGCCAACGACTACGTCGGTAAAGGCATGACCGGCGGCAAGCTGGTGATCGTGCCGCCTGCGGGCAGCCCGTTCGCCACCCAGCACAGCGCCATCGTCGGCAACACCTGCCTGTATGGCGCCACCGGCGGCAAGCTGTTCGCCGCCGGCACCGCGGGCGAGCGCTTTGCCGTGCGTAACTCCGGTGCCCACGCGGTTGTCGAGGGCACGGGCGATCACTGCTGTGAATACATGACCGGTGGTTTTGTCTGCGTACTGGGCAAGACCGGCTACAACTTCGGCTCTGGCATGACCGGCGGTTTCGCCTACGTGCTGGACATGGACAACAGCTTCGTCGACAAGCTCAACCATGAACTGGTGGAAATCCAGCGCATCACCGGTGAAGCGATGGAGGCCTATCGCAGCCATCTGCACCGCGTGCTGACCGAGTACGTCGAAGAAACCGACAGTGAATGGGGGCGTGAGCTCTGGGAGAACCTGGACGACTACGTGCGTCGCTTCTGGCTGGTCAAGCCGAAGGCGGCGAACCTGAAGAACCTGCTGTCCAGCACCCGTGCCAACCCGCAGTGATATGCGCCTGAAGAGTTTGATGAGGTTTTGAACATGGCTGAACGTCTGAGTAATGACTTCCAGTTCATCGAGGTCGGGCGCAAGGATCCGAAGAAGAAACTGTTGCGTCAACGCAAGAAAGAGTTCGTGGAAATCTACGAGCCCTTCAAACCCCAGCAGTCGGCCGAACAGGCCCACCGCTGCCTGGGCTGTGGCAACCCGTACTGCGAGTGGAAGTGCCCGGTACACAACTTCATCCCCAACTGGTTGAAGCTGGTGTCCGAAGGCAACATCCTCGCCGCCGCGGAGCTGTCGCACCAGACCAACACCCTGCCGGAAGTGTGCGGCCGGGTGTGCCCGCAGGACCGCCTGTGCGAGGGTGCCTGCACCCTCAACGACGGTTTCGGCGCGGTGACCATCGGTTCGGTGGAGAAGTACATCACCGACACGGCCTTCGCCATGGGCTGGCGCCCGGACATGTCCAAGGTCAAGCCGACCGGCAAGCGTGTCGCCATCATCGGTGCCGGCCCGGCGGGCCTGGGCTGTGCCGACGTGCTGGTGCGCGGCGGGGTGACCCCGGTGGTGTTCGACCGCAACCCGGAAATCGGTGGCCTGCTGACCTTCGGCATCCCCGAGTTCAAGCTGGAAAAGACCGTGCTGAGCAATCGCCGCGAAGTCTTCACCGGCATGGGGATCGAGTTCCGCCTCAACACCGAGGTGGGCAAGGACATCAGCATGGAGCAGCTGCTCAGCGAGTACGATGCCGTATTCATGGGCATGGGCACCTACACCTACATGAAGGGCGGCTTCCCCGGTGAAGACCTGCCGGGCGTGCATGACGCGCTGGACTTCCTGGTGGCCAACGTCAACCGCAACCTGGGCTTTGAAAAGTCGCCGGAAGATTTCGTCGACATGAAGGGCAAGAAGGTCGTGGTACTGGGCGGCGGCGACACCGCGATGGACTGCAACCGCACCTCCATCCGCCAGGGCGCCAAGGCCGTCACCTGCGCCTACCGTCGTGACGAGGCGAACATGCCGGGCTCGCGCAAAGAGGTGAAGAACGCCAAGGAAGAGGGCGTGAAGTTCCTCTACAACCGCCAGCCGATCGCCATTGTCGGTGAAGACAAGGTCGAAGGCGTGAAGGTGGTCGAGACCCGTCTGGGCGAGCCGGATGCCCGTGGCCGTCGCAGCCCCGAGCCGATCCCGGGTTCCGAGGAAATCATCCCGGCCGACGCCGTGGTCATTGCCTTCGGTTTCCGTCCGAGCCCGGCGCCGTGGTTCGAGCAGTTCAGCATCCAGACCGACAGCCAGGGCCGCGTGGTGGCGCCGGAGAAGGGCGCGTTCAAGCACCAGACCAGCAACCCGAAGATCTTCGCCGGTGGCGACATGGTCCGCGGTTCCGATCTGGTGGTGACGGCGATCTTCGAAGGGCGCAATGCCGCCGAAGGGATCCTGGATTACCTGGAGGTCTGACAAGCCTTTTCGCGGGGCAAGCCCGCTCCCACAGGAAATTCGACAAACCCTGTGGGAGCGGGCTTGCCCCGCGATGAATTCAACAAAATCTATTGACCTACCGCAGGCCAATAGACAAAAGGCACGGCTCCCACCGTGCCTTTTCTGTTGGTGTCTGAGAAAATGCCCGCACTTTTTTTCCGGATGCCGACATGACTGCCTTGAAGAACGATCGTTTTCTGCGCGCCCTGCTCAAGCAACCCGTAGACGTCACCCCGGTGTGGATGATGCGCCAGGCCGGCCGCTACCTGCCGGAATACCGCGCCAGCCGCGCCAAGGCCGGTGATTTCATGAGCCTGTGCATGAACCCGCAGTTCGCCTGCGAGGTGACCCTGCAGCCGCTGGACCGCTATCCCCTGGACGCTGCGATCCTGTTCTCCGACATCCTCACCATTCCCGATGCCATGGGCCAGGGCCTGTACTTCGAGACCGGCGAAGGTCCGCGCTTCAAGAAAGTCATCAGCACCCTGGCCGATATCGAAGCCCTGCCGATCCCTGATCCACAGAAAGACCTGGGCTACGTGATGGACGCGGTCAGCACCATCCGCCGTGAGCTCAATGGCCGTGTGCCGCTGATCGGCTTCTCCGGCAGCCCCTGGACCCTGGCCACCTACATGGTCGAAGGCGGCTCGTCGAAAGACTTCCGCAAGACCAAGGCCATGCTCTACGACAACCCGCAGGCCATGCACCTGCTGCTCGACAAGCTGGCGCAGTCGGTCACCAGCTACCTCAATGGCCAGATCCTCGCCGGTGCGCAAGCCGTGCAGATCTTCGACACCTGGGGTGGCAACCTGTCGGCGGCGGCCTACCAGGAGTTTTCCCTGGCCTACATGCGCAAGATCGTCAGCGGCCTGATCCGTGAGCACGAAGGGCGTAAGGTACCGGTGATCCTGTTCACCAAGAACGGCGGCCTGTGGCTGGAAAGCATTGCCGACGCCGGTGCCGATGCCCTGGGCCTGGACTGGACCTGCGACATCGGCGAAGCCCGCCAGCGGGTCGGCAGCAAAGTCGCCCTGCAGGGCAACATGGACCCGACCGTGCTGTACGCCAAGCCTGAGGCCATCCGTGCCGAGGTCGGACGTATCCTGGCCAGCTACGGCCATGGCAGCGGTCATGTGTTCAACCTCGGCCACGGCATTACCCCGGAAGTCGATCCGGAGCATGCCGGCGCGTTCATCAACGCCGTGCACGAGCTGTCGGCGCAGTACCACCAGTAAATTCTGCTGCACCACAAAGCGCCCGGCCAATGCCGGGCGTTTTGCCATTAAGTTTCAATTCAGCCTGCCTGGGTAACCTGTTCCTATCGAAACCCGAACAGGATCCAGATCATGAAAATCCGTTACCTCGCCCTGCTGCTTGCCCCGCTGTTCAGTACCGCCGCCCTGGCTGCCGGCTATACCGGCCCTGGTGCCCAGCCGGTGACCACGGTGAGTGCCGCTAACGATGCCGCCGACGACACCCCGGTGGTGTTGCAGGGCTTCGTGGTGAAGAAGCTGAACAATGATGACAAGTACGAGTTCAAGGACAGCACCGGCACCATCAAGGTCGAGATCGATGATGAAGACCTGCCGGCGGTGGCGTTCAACGACAAGACCCGGGTCAAGCTGACCGGTGAGGTCGAGAAACACCTGATGAGCCGTGAGGTGGATGTCGATCTGGTTGAAGTGATCAACTGAAGAGCGACTTTGTAGCCGCTGCCGAGGAACGAGGCTGCGGTCTGTGGGAGCGGGGGGGGCCCCCCCAAAGGGGGGAAGAAGACAAACACGGGCCGCCCCCCCCCCCCCACCCCCCCCAGGCCGGGAGAGCCGGGGCCGCCGGGCGCCCTCGGTGGGTGGGTTTGGGGGGGGGCGCCTGCCCCGTTTTGTGTGCGTCCTTTCGCCCGGGGCCCCCCCCCCGCTCCCACAGACCGCAGCCTGGCGTTCAGGCCTTGGCCGGCAACCTGCTCAAATGCACCGCCACCAGCAAGGCCACCAGCAACAGGCTGCCAATGAACAGCCCGATGCCGTTCCAGCCGGCGTGATGCCAGAACACCCCACCGGCCGTCCCGGCCACACTCGATCCCGCGTAATAGCTGAACAGGTACAGCGACGAGGCCTGGCCCTTGGCCCGGGTCGCGCGCCGGCCGATCCAGCTGCTGGCCACCGAGTGGGCGCCGAAGAAGCCGAAGGTGAACACCAGCATGCCGACGATCACCAGCGGCAAGGGTGTGAACAGGGTCATCAGCAGGCCCGCGAACATCAGCACGATGGTGCCCCAGAACACCTTGCGCCGCCCCAGTTTGTCCGCCAGGGCACCGATCTGTGCGGAGCTGTAGATGCCCGACAGGTAGACCACCGACAGCAGCCCCACCAGTGCCTGGTTCATGTGATAGGGCCCGGCCAGCAGGCGATAGCCGATGTAGTTGAACAGGGTGACGAAGGCCCCCATCAGCAGGAAGGCTTCGAGGAACAGCCAGGGCAGCCCGGCGTCGCGAAAGTGCAGGGTGAAACCCTCCAGCAAGCTGCGTGGGTGCAGCGAGCGGGGGCGGAAGTTGCGTGATTCGGGGAGGATCTTCCAGAACACCAGCGCCGCCACCAGGGCCAGGCTGCCGATCACCAGCAAGGCGGTGTGCCAGCTGACGAAGTCGATCAGCACGCCAGTGATCAGCCGTCCGCTCATGCCGCCAATGGCATTGCCGCCGATGTACAGGCCCATGGCCAGGCCGATGTGCTGCGGGTGGATCTCTTCGCTGAGGTAGGTCATGGCCACCGCGGCCAGCCCGCTCAGCGACAGGCCGAGCAGGGCGCGGGTCAGCAGCACGGCGTGCCAGCTCGGCATCAGCGCACTGACGATGGTGCTCAATGCCGCGCAGAACAAGGCGGCGACCATCACCGGCTTGCGGCCGATACGGTCGGAGATGGGCCCGGTGATCAGCAGGCCGACGGCCAGGGTGGCGGTCGACACCGAGAGGATCAGGCTGCTTTGCGCCGCATTGATGGAAAACTCCTGGGACAGCAACGGCATCATCGGCTGTACGCAGTAGAGCAGGGCGAAGGTGGCGAAGCCGCCGCAGAACAATGCCAGCACCGTGCGCATGAAGGCCGGGGTGCCTTTTTCGATCCAGCTTTCAGACAGGGACATGACGCGTTCGTCGACAGGGGCGTGGGGCCGTTCGGGGACGTGCGCAGCAACAGCAGTTTTCACGGGGGACCTCGGGGCGCTACAGCCTGGCAGGCAGTGAAAAAAGCATATAGCTGGCTAATGATCATTTCCAATATATTGTTCGACCTGTTTAAGAGGTTTTACGACCTATTGGAGCGACCATGGAACTGCGCCATCTCCGCTATTTCATCGCCGTGGCCGAAGAGCTGCATTTCGGCCGCGCCGCCCAGCAACTGGGGATCTCACAGCCGCCCTTGAGCCAGCAGATCCAGGCGCTGGAACAGGAGCTGGGGGCACGGCTGTTCGAGCGCACCAATCGTCGGGTCGAGCTCAGCGAGGCCGGGCGGTTGTTCCTGGAGGAGGCGCGCCTGGTGCTGGCCCAGGTCGACAAAGCGGCGGATGTGGCCCGTCGAGCACAGCTGGGTGAGCTGGGCGAAATGAAGATCGGCTTCACCTCATCGGCGCCGATCAACTCCAGCATTCCCAAGGCCATTCATGCCTTTCGCCAGCGCTTCCCGGCGGTGCACCTGCATCTCAAGGAGATGAGCAGCCGCGACGTGGCCGACGCCCTGCTCGACGAGTCGATCGAGGTCGGCCTGATCCGGCCGCTGGCGCTGCCCGAGAGCCTTGAGGTCGTGGAGCTGTTTCGTGAGCCGCTGGTGGCGGTGATCGGCGCGGCCCATCCCCTGGCCCGGGGCAGCGAAGCCGGGCTGCGCATGGCGGACCTGGCCAACGAGCCCTTCGTATTCTTTCCGCGCAGTTACGGCAGTGGGCTGTACGCGCAACTGCAGAGCCTGGCGCGAGCGGCCGGGTTCAGCCCGCATTTCGCCCAGGAGGCGGGGGAGGCGATGACCATTATCGGCCTGGTGGCGGCGGGGCTGGGCGTGTCGGTACTGCCTGCTTCGTTCCAGCGCATGCGCCTGGACGGGGTGGTGTACCGCACCTTGCTCGATGATGAGGCCGTTACCGCGGTCTGGCTGGTGCAGCGCCGCGGTACGCCGTCCGCCATGGCCGGGGCCTTCGCCGAACTGGTGACCCGCCAGGCCCGCTAGTGCACTGCGGATCAGTGCCAGCGGCGGAAGATCAACGAGGTGTTGACGCCACCAAAGGCGAAATTGTTGTTCATCACGAACTCGTTGCTCAAGGTCCGCCAGGTGTTGCACAGGTAGTCCAGCTCGCCGCAACGCGGGTCGATGTCCACCAGGTTGAGGGTGTGCACGTAGCGGTCACTGTTGAGCATCTCGATGCTGAACCAGGACTCCAGCGCGCCACAGGCGCCCAGGGTGTGGCCCAGGAAGCTCTTTTGCGAGCTGATCGGCATGTGCGGGCCGAACAGGCTGCTGGTGGCCAGGGTTTCGGCGATATCGCCTTGCTCGGTGGCGGTGCCGTGGCCATTCACATAGCCGATGGCCTCGGGTGCCAGGCTGGCGTCTTCGAGGGCCAGTTCCATGGCCCGGCGCATGGTCACCTGTTCCGGGCGGGTGATGTGCTGGCCGTCGGCGTTGGTGCCGAAACCGACGATCTCGGCGTAGATGCGCGCGCCACGGGCCAGGGCGTGCTCCAGCTCTTCAAGCACCAGCATGCCGCCGCCTTCGCCGATCACCAGGCCGTCGCGGCCGCTGTCATAGGGGCTCGGGGTTTTGTTCGGGGTGTCGTTCTTCAGGCTGGTGGCGTACAGCGCATCGAACACCATGGCCTCGGTCGGGCACAGCTCTTCGGCACCGCCTGCGAGCATCAGGGGCTGGCGCCCGTACTTGATCGCCTCATAGGCGTAGCCGATGCCCTGGCTGCCGCTGGTGCAGGCGCTGGAGGTGGGAATCAGGCGCCCGGTGAGGCCGAAGAAGATGCTGATATTGGCCGCCGTGGTGTGCGGCATCATGCGCACATAGGAGTTGGCGTTCAAACCCTCGGAGACCGAGTTGGCCAGCATGTTGCCGAAGGTCTTCATCTCGTCGGTGCTGCCGGTGGACGAACCGCAGGCCACGCCCATGCGCCCGTCGCGAATCGACGGGTCGTCCAGCAGGCCGGCATCGCGCAGGGCGATCTCGGACGCCGCCACCGCCAGGCGCGAGACCCGGCCCATGCTGCGCAGTTGCTTGCGGGTCCAGGCGCCCGGCACCTTGAAGTCATCGATGGGACCGGCCAGGCGGGTGTTGAGTTCTTCGAAACGGTCCCACTCGTCCATGCGCCGGATGCCGCTGCGGTTGTCGGAGAAGTGGCCGGCGATGGTCTGCCAGTCGCTGCCCAGTGACGTGATACCGGCCATGCCGGTGACGACCACGCGTTTCATCAGCACAACCCCCCGTTGACCGCCAGGACCTGACGGGTGATGTAGGCGGCTTCGGCCGACATCAGGAAATTCACCGCGCCGGCGACTTCTTCCGGTGTGCCCAGGCGCTGCGCAGGGATCATCTTCAGCAGCTCGTCGACCGGCACCTGCTCGTCGAGCATGGCCGTGTCGATCAGGCCGGGCGCGACGCAGTTGACCGTGATCCGGCGCTTGCCCAGCTCGATCGCCAGGGCCTTGGCGGCACCGATCACACCAGCCTTGGAGGCGCTGTAGTTGACCTGGCCACGGTTGCCGATCAGCCCGGAGACCGAGGTGATGCAGACAATGCGCCCGGGGGCGCGCCGGCGGATCATCGGCATGATCAGCGGGTGCAGGACATTGTAGAAACCGTCGAGGTTGGTGCGCAGCACCTGGTCCCAGTCGTCTTCGCTCAGTGCCGGAAAGGCACCATCGCGGGTCAGGCCGGCATTGCACACCACACCGTAATAGGCGCCGTGCGCCTCGACATCCTCGGTCAGGAGGCTGGCGCAGGCGGCGCGGTCGGCGACATCGAACTGCAGCACACGCGCCTGCCGGCCCAGCGCCCGGACTTCGTCGGCCACGGCGTCGGCCTCGTTGCGCCCGCTGCGGCAGTGCAGGACCAGGTCGAAGCCGGCCTGCGCCAGGCGCAGGGCAATGGCCCGGCCAATGCCGCGGCTGGAACCGGTGACCAGGATGGTGTCAGTCATGGGAAGACTCCTCGGGACCCGACTCGGCCAGGTAGCTGGCAGGCTGCGGCGGGCGAAAAACGTTCAGGCGGGCCATGGCGTGGATGCCCGGGCCGTGCAGATGACATTCGAACACGCTCATGCCGCCCTCGTCTTCCAGTGAGCGCTGGGCATGGATGCGCAATTGGGCATCGACGGGGAAGTGCTCGACATTGCACTCGAACTTGCGCGTGCCGACGAGAAAACCCAGCTCCACCGGCTTGCCCTGCTGGCGGGCGTGGCAGCCGACAAAGGCCGCCACGCTCTGGGCCATCAGCTCGATACCGACCCAGGCCGGCAGGCTGCCGTCGGCACGGCTGAACAGGCCGCCAGGGCGGACGCTCAGGCGGGTGTGGATCTGCTCCTGGTCGAAAGCCTCGACCTGATCGATGAGGATCATGTCGCCGGCGTGGGGCAGCAGTTCGGCCAATGGCCAGGTGATCATGGGGTGTCTCCGAGAATCAGGCTGACATTGTTGCCACCGAAGGCGAACGAGTTGCTCATCAGGCGTCGCGGACCCTGGCCTGCCAGGCACTGGTTGGCAGCGGCCAGGTTCAGGCGTGGCAGCTGCGGGTCGTGCTCGCCGTCCCAGACATGCGGCGGCAGGTGCCCCCGGGCATTGTCGGCGGCCAGGATCATCCAGCAGAACGCGGCTTCCAGTGCACCCGCCGCACCCAGGGTGTGGCCGGTCATGGGCTTGCTCGAGGAGCAGGCCAGGGTGCTGCCGAACAGGGCATGGACGGCCAGGCTTTCCATGGCGTCGTTGTGCCGCGTGGCGGTGCCGTGCAGGTTCAGGTAGTCGATGTGCGCCGGTTGCAGACCTGCATTGTCCAGCGCCTTGGTCATCGCTTGCAAGGCGCCTCTGCCACCCGGTTCCGGGGCCGAGATATGGTGGGCGTCGGAGCTGGCGCCAGCGCCGAGCAGGGCGACGCTTGCACCCTCGCTGTTGGCCTCGCGAGTCATCAGGAACAGCGCGGCGGCTTCGCCGATGTTGATGCCGTTACGGTTGACCGAGAAGGGGTTGCAGCGCTGGCCGCTGACCGCCTCCAGGGCGCTGAAGCCGTTGAGCGTCAGCTTGCACAGGCTGTCGACACCGCCGCAGATCACCGCGTCGCAGACCCCGAGGTCAAGCAGGCGGCGGGCGCTCATCAGGGCGCGGGCGCCGGAGGTGCAGGCGGTGGAGATGACATAGGCCGGTCCGCTCAGTTGCAGCCAGTCGGCAAGGAAGTTGGCCGGTGCGCTGAGTTCCTGCTGGGCGTAGTCATAGCCGGGCGGGAAATGGTGCTCGCCCAGGTAATGGGCAATGGCGTCGCTGGCCTCGTGGATGCCCGAGGTACTGGTACCCAGGACGATGCCGACGCGATGGCGGCCATGCCGGGCAATGGCCTGGGCGATCTGCGGGGCAATCTGCAGGCAGGCTTCGTAGAGCAGCTGGTTGTTACGGCTATGGGACGCCTGCAACGCGCTCGGCAGGTCGAGCAGCGCGCCGGGCACAGCGGCCACCGGCAGGCGGCGCTCCGGCACCCAGCCGGCTTCCTCGCGCAGGCCAGAGCAGTCGCCGGCAAACAGCCTGCACGCAATCTCGGCCTGATCCCGTCCCAGGGCGCAGACCAGGCCCAGGGCGTTGAGAAAAGCAGTCATGGCGTGGTCTCGCGGGGCAGTGGGCTGACTTGATAACGCAGGCCCCGGGCAAGGTTCAAGGTGAAGTCGTCGGCGTGCCGATAATCGACCCGCCAGCGCTCGCCCAGCCAGCGTTGCTGGCCTTGTCGGCGGGCGTCGGGATAGAGGCGTTGCAGCTGATCGTCCGGGGCCAGGGCGAACAGCAGGGCGGCGAACAGTTCCCGGGCGGCGGGGTTGGGCGGCAGCAGGCCATCCGCTTGCCAGTGGTCTTCGACCAGTAGCTGGCGAGCCTGGGGAATTCCCAGCGGGTCGAGCAGCGAGAAGCGCAGGCTGGCCTGCTCCTGCTGGATCACCAGCAGCCAGTCCTGGCGCTGACCGGCCTGCTCGCGCTGGATGTGCAGCTGCATCGGCAGGCTGAGCGCGGGCTGCCGTTCAGGCAGGGGAGCTTGGCCTGCGCAGGCACTGAGCAGCGCCAGGGCAAGCATCAGCCACAGGCGTGCCTTGAACCATGGACGCGCACTCATCGGGAGACCTCCTTGTGCCCGCTGGCGGCCCAGGGCGCCAGGACAAAGCTGAAGGCCAGCCCGAGGCTGACCGCCAGGCCGAAATTGCTCACCGCAGGGGTGCTGGAGACTGCCAGCAGGCCGAACGACAACCAGGTGGTGCTGGCGGCCAGCAGGGTGCCGAGCAGGCTGACGGCGGCGCCACCGATCTGTTCGTGCATGAGGATGGCGTAGTCGACGCTGATGGCGGTGACCAGCAGCAGGCCGAACAGGCTGAACAGGGTCAGGGGTTGTCCCAGCCAGCCGAGGCTTGCCAGGCTGCACAGGGCGGCAAGCAGCGGCAGGGCGACAATACGCAGGGCACCGCCCAGGCCGAAGGGCAGGACCAGCAGCACTACGATCAGCGCGCAGGACAACAGCTTGAGTTCGGCGGCGCTGACCTGGGTGGCGGCGAACAGTCGATTCAGGTCGCCAAGGCGATCCACCAGTTGCACGCCTTGCAGGTCAGCGCCCTGCAGGCGCAACAGCGCCGCATCGTTCAGGCCCTGCAGGCTGACGATGGCGGCCACGCCTTCACCGTCGGCACCCAGCCACAAGGTGCGCCAGGGCTCGCCCAGAGGGCCGCTGAGGGCTTGATCGATATCCAGGGTGGGTAGCGCCAGCAGTCGGTCCAGCTCGGCCTGCAGCGCGCTCTGCGGGACGCCCAGGGCCAGTAGCGGCTGCCAGTGTTCGGACAGCGCCCGCAACGCTACCCGCGCCTGCTGCTGGTCAGCGGGGCTGGCGACAAACTGGTTGAGGGCCATGTAGCCCTTTAGTTTGCCGCTCTCGACCAGTGGGTCGAGGCGCTTGCCCAGGGCCTGCAGGCGTTCCAGCAACTGGCTCTGGTCGGCGCCGCGGACCAGGTAGAACTGGCTGGTCGGCTGGTAGCCGGTGATCCGCGCCACGGCCTGGGCCTCCTCGAGCAATTGCGCCGGGCTGGCAACCCACTGGCGAACGTCGTTGCGGCTGTCCAGCCGCCACAGGCCGGCGGCACAGAACAGGATCAGCACGCCGAGCAACAGCGGGCTGGGCACTTTGTTCAGCAATCTGAGGCGCAGCTCGACCAACCATTGCGCGACCTGCAAGGGCCAGTGCGACGGTCGCAGGTCGCTGCCCTTGAGCAGAGCCGGCAGCAGGCAGACGGCGCTCAGGTAGGCACCGAGCAGGCCGGCGGCGGAGAACACGGCGATCTGGGTCAGCGCCGGGAAGGGCGTGAAGGCCAGGGCCAGGTAGCCGATGCAACTGGTCACCAGGCTCAGGCTCAACCCCGGCAAGGTCAGGCGCAACGCCGGCCAGCTGTACCAGGGACGCAGGCTCCAGCTCTTGGACAGGTAGTGCAGCGGATAGTCCACGGCGACGCCGATCAGGCTCGAACCCAACACCAGGGTCATCACATGCATCTGGCCGAACAGCGCCACGCAGGCCACGGCACCGAACAGCATGCCGACCAGCACCGGCACGAAGGCCAGCAGCACGCGCAGGCGCCGGAATGCCAGCAGCAACAGCAGCAGGATGCCGACGCTGGCGCCGCCGCCGACCCAGGTGATTTCCTGGCTGGCCTGGCGCTGGCCGCTGGCGGCATACAGCAGGCCGCTGGCGGCCAGCAGGCGGGCACCGCCCTGGTCGGCCTGAAGACGACTGCTGGCGAGCAGGTCGGCCACTTGCAGCGGCAGTTGCATGTCGAAGGCGTTGCCCAGGGTACGGGCGCGCAGCAGGACCCAGTGCTGGCCGTCCGCTTCAGCCACCAGAGCGCCACTGGCGGTGTCCAGTTGTACTGACGCCGGTCGTGGCTGGCTGTTCTGGATGCGCCCGGTCAGGCCCAGCCAGTCGTCCTGGCTGGGTACCAGGCTGACCCCGGAAAAAGGATCGTAGAGGTTCTCGACGCGTTGCTCGATAAAGCCTCGGGGGTTGTCGACCAGACTCTTGCGGTCGGTACGCGAGAGCAGTGCCAGGCGCCCCTGCAGCAGTTGCTCGCGCACGGCCTGCAGGTCGGTCTGCAGGCTCCACTGGACCTTCTCGAACAGGCCGCTGGCCTGCCACTGCTCGCCCAGGTGGCGGGCCAGGTCAATAGCCTGCTCACGCTGGGGATGGCCGACCAGCACCAGCATCTCGCGGTTCAAGGGCTCCTGCATGCGCTGTTCGGCGCGCTGCACCAGGGGATCGTGGATGGCTCCGGGCACCAGCGTCATCAGGTCGGCAGACAAGGGCGCGGCGCGGTGCCACTGCCAGCCGGCCAGGGCCATGACCGCGACCAGCAACAGCAGAAACAGGCGCGGCCACCAACGCTCACTGGGCAAAGTCGCGGCGCTCCGTGTCGTTCAGACTGCCGGCGCTGCTGCTCGATGGCATGCGCAATACCGTGCTGTCGCCCTGGGTTTCCAGGAGCTGGATGCGTTCGACGAAGCGCCCGCCGTCGATATCGATCTGTTTGAACACCTGCTTGAGCAGCAGCGAGCGCGGCGTCAGGCGCAATTGCCAGTGCTGCGCATCGCCTTGCAGGCTGAGGTCGAAATCGCGCTGCAGACCACTGCTGTCGCCTTGCAGCACGGCGAAGAACAGACGGTTCTGCTGGCTGCCGGCGCTGTTGCCCGGCAGCGTCTGCCAGCCGTTGGGATCGCGGCGGGCAATGCCCTGGGCGTCGAGGCGGTAGTCCTGTTTCAGTGGGGTCTGCAACAGCCAGAGCAGGCCATGATCGCGGGCCAGGACAAACTCGCCCTTGCTGACCAGGGGCTGCGGCAGGGCGCGCAGGTGCTTTTCCTGGATGAACGGGCCCTTGATCACCGCCGGTTCACCCAGTTGTTTGCTCAGGTCGTCCAGGCCAAAGGCCTGGGCCAGGCCAGCGGCGGCCATAAGGGCCATGCACAGCAGGCTGCGCAGCAGGGTGATCATTCCAGCACCCTGGCCACGGCATCGAGCATCACCTGGGGCGAGGCCAGTTGCATCTCGCCACTGGTGATCTCCACCGCCACCTGCACGGTACTGGCGCGGGTCATGCGCTCACCGCTGACGGCATCGCTGATCAGGTAGTTGATCTTCAGGCGGTTCTCCCATTCCACCAGGCTGGCGCGCACGTTCAGGCGCTGGCCGAAGGTGGCGCCGCGGATGTAGCGCAACTGCAAGTCGATCACCGGCCACATGAAGCCCGAGGCCTGCATCTGCAGGTAGTTGTGGCCAAGCCGGTCGAGCAGCGCGCAGCGCGCCACCTCCAGGTATTTGACGTAGTGGCCGTGCCAGACCACCTGCATGCTGTCGACGTCGAAGAACGGCACCAGCACTTCGCAGTCGACGTGTACAACACCCTGACTACGCATGCAGCCTCCAGTGTTGTCCGGCGATACGTTCCAGGCACAGGCGCAGCTCACCTTCCAGGGCGCGGTCTTCGATGACTGGGGCGAAGTCTTCAAGCAGTTGCTCATGCATGGCGGCCAGCGCCGGTGGCAGGTCACGGGCATCGGCCTCACGACGGCGCAGCCAGACACCCTGGTTGGCGGCCAGCAAGGTGGCGGCGGCGACCTGTTCGGTCAGCTCCAGCACGCGCAAGGCATCGCGGGCGGCGATAGTGCCCATGCTCACCTTGTCCTGGTTGTGGCATTCGGTGGAGCGTGAGAACACGCTGGCCGGCAGGGTGTTTTTCAGGGCCTCGGCGGTCCAGGCGCTGGCTCCGATCTGCACGGCCTTGAAACCGTGGTTGAGCATGGCGCGCTCGGCGCTGGCGCCGGAGAGGTTGCTGGGCAGGCCATGGTTGTAGCGTTCATCCACCAGCAGGGCGAGCTGGCGGTCGAGCAGGTCGGCGACGTTGGCCACCAGGTTCTTCAGGCTGTCCATGGCGAAGGCGATATGCCCGCCGTAGAAGTGCCCGCCATGCAGCACGCGCCCGGCTTCGGCGTCGATGATCGGGTTGTCGTTGGCGCTGTTCAGTTCGGTCTCGATGAAGCCGCGCAGCCAGCCCAGGCTGTCGGCCAGGACGCCCAGCACATGGGGGGCGCAGCGCAGCGAGTAGCGGTCCTGCAGGCGGTGCAACGGCGCGGTCGGGGCATCGATGGCGAGGTCCTGGCGCAACCAGGCCGCCACCTGCATCTGCCCCGGGTGCGGCTTGGTGGCGAACAGGCGCTCGTCGAAGTGCTCGGGGTTGCCTTGCAGGGCGATGACATTGAGCGCGGTGATGCGTGTGGCCAGCTTGAGCAGGTAATCGGCGCGGGCGAAGGCCAGGCAGGCCAGGCCCGTCATCACCGCAGTGCCGTTCATCAATGCCAGGGCTTCCTTGGGCCGCAACACCAGCGGCTGCCAGCCCAGCTCGCGGTGGACATCGGCGGCCGAACGCCGCTCGCCGCGGTACATGACCTCGCGCTCACCGGACAGGGTCGCGGCGACATAGGACAGTGGCGTCAGGTCGCCGCTGGCGCCGACCGAGCCTTCCTGCGGAATCAGCGGCAGGATGTCGTGGGCGAGGAAGGCCTGCAGGCGTTCGAGCAGCTCGACCCGCACGCCGGAGACGCCATGACACAGCGACTGCAAGCGGGCGGCCAGCACGGCGCGGGTCGCCGGCGCATCGAGCAACTGACCCAGGCCGCAACCGTGGAAGGTATACAGGTGCCGGGGCAGCGCCTCGACATGTTCAAGCGGCACCGCGACCACGCAGGAGTCACCGTAGCCGGTGGTAACCCCGTAGATCACCCCTTCCTGGTCCAGCAGCGTGTCGAGGAACTGCGCGCCACGGGCGATGCGCGCACGGTACTGGCCATCGTCCTGGAGGCGGGCTTCGGCCTGGCCGTGGGCCAGGGCGAGGATGTCTTCGATCGCCAGCGGCGACTCGCCGAAGGTTACGGGATCATGGGGATGCATCGTCATCGGACTTCCAGAAAGGGTAGAAATTGAACCATTGCTGCGGTGCCTGCAGGCAATAGTGACCGAGGCGTTCGGCATAGCGGCCGGCCCAGTCGGCGATCACCTGGTCGCGCTGGCCGCGGCGCCATTCGATGGCCGGCGCGAAGGGTTCGAGGATCACCTGGTAGCGGCCGTGCTGCTTGAGGCAGAAGAACAGGTTGAGCGGGCACTTGAGCAGCCCGGCCAGCAGCCAGGGGCCCTGGGGCAAGGCGGCGCGGTGGCCGAGGAAATCCACCTCGACCGTCCGCGTACCCTGCAGCGGCACACGGTCGCCGGCAATCGCCAGCCATTCGCCACGGTCCAGGCGCTGGCTCAGCTGCAGCATGGTCGCCGGGTCCAGTTCGCTGACCTGGATCAGGCGCAGGTTGCTGGCCCCCGATTCGCCGAGCAGGCGGTTGAAGTGTTCGGCGTGACGGGTGTGCACCAGCACGTTCATGGTGACCCGCTCCCCCAGCTCGGCCAGGGCGCGGCAGACCTCAAGGTTGCCCAGGTGCGCACCGACCAGCATCTGCCCGCGTCCGCCATGCAATTGCGGGCGTAGCAGAGCCGGGTCGATCATCTCGACCTGCTCAAGGTCGAGCTTGCCGTTCCACACGTCGAGCTTGTCCAGCAGGGCATCGGCGAAGGCCATGAACTGGCCGAACACCCGCCGGTAGCTGGGGGCCAGGCTGGCTTGCCCGCTCCAGTCGGCCAGGTGTTGCTGGTACTGCCAGATACTGCGCCGCGCCCGGCCACCGAACAGGAAGAAGTACAGGACGATGCCATGCAGGACCGGGCTCAACACCCGCCGGCCGAGCAGCTTGATGCCCAGGGCGGTCAGTTTCATCAGCCAGAAGCTGCCGCGCTCCTGGTGCCCGGCCCAGTGCTGCTCAGCGTTGCTCATGCCAGCCACCGTCGCCAGAGGATCGCCGGGGCGCGCAGGAGCATGCCGACGAACAGCTTGGCGTGCATCTTCGAGATCAGCGCGTTGTCATGCACCAGGCGAAAGTGCGACAGCCCGTCCGCCGGGTAGTGCACCCGGGTCGGCAACCAGCGCATCGGCTGGTTGCGCCAGCTCAGGCGCACGAGGATTTCCGGGTCGAAGTCCATGCGCCGGCCGAGGTTGACCGAATCGATCAGCGCCAGGGTCGGTGGCAAGGGGTAGACCCTGAAGCCGCACATGGAATCGGGAATCTGCAGCGACAGGCTGTTGATCCACACCCACACGTGGGTCAGGTAGCGTGCGTACAGGCGGCCCTTGGGCACGCTGGCGTCGTACTGTGGATAACCGCAGATCAGCGCCTGAGGGTGTTCGCAGGACTGCTGCAGGAAGCGCTCGACATCGGCCAGGTCGTGCTGGCCGTCGGCATCCACCTGCAAGGCATGGCTGAAGCCAAGGCGCGCCGCTTCACGCAGTCCGGCCATGACCGCACCGCCCTTGCCCTGGTTGTGCGCCAGCGGCAGCAGGAACACATGCTCCTGTTCGGCCAGCTGGCGCAGCACACGTGCACAGGCCGGGCTGCTGGCGTCATCCACCAGCACGCAGGGCAGCCCGGCGGCGAGCAGCCCGGCCACCACGGCGGGCACGGCCTGCTCGTGGTTGTACACCGGAATCACCGCACAGGGCTTATTCACCGCTGGCCTCCAGCACGATGCGGCCACTGGAGCAGGGCACCCCGGCATTGCGGTAAGTGAAATAGAGCTTGCCGCGTTCGGCGTCGAAGCGCAGGGTCAGCTCCAGGGTGTCACCCGGGCGCACCAGGTGCTGGAACTTCAGCACTTCCATGCCGGCGAAGCGCCGTGGCCGATCGAGCAGCGCCTGGCCCAGTTCGATCGCCCAGTCGACCTGGACCACCCCGGGCAACACCGGTGTCTGTGGAAAGTGTCCGCTGAAGTAGGCCAGGTCTGCGGACACCGCCAGTTGCAGCTGCAGCTCAGCATCCTTGTGCTCGCGACTGATGACCTCCGGGCCCTTCGGGCGTGGCGCCAGCAACAGGGCCTCGACCTCGGCCTGGAGCACTTTGCCCTGGGCATTGAACGGCAACTGGCGCAGCAGTCGCCAGCGGCGCGGCAGGGCCAGGGCTTCGCAGTGCTGGCTCAAGTGCATACGCAACGCCTCGGTGACGGCACGTCGGCCCCGGTTGCGCAGGGCATGCAGCCCGGCGCTGGTGAGTACCAGCAAGGCCCCCAGCGAGGCGCGGTTTTCCTGGATCAGCGCCAGGCGCGAGTCTTCGACCCAAGGGTGGTCGAGCAAGGCCTTTTCCAGCATCGGCAGGGAGATGCGCTTTTCTTCCAGCTTGACGATGCGGTCCAGGCGACCGAGCAGGTGGAAACGACCATCCGCGGTGAACGCCACGGCGTCGGCACTCTGCTCGACATGGCCGGCCGGCAGGTAAGGCGATTCGATGCGCAGTGCGCCGTCTTCGTTCTGGCTCAGGCGCACCCCGGCAAAGGGCTGCCAGGGCTGGTCGGCCTGCCGCCAGGCAATGCCGCCGGTCTCCGAGCTGCCGAGGATTTCCGTTGGCCACTGCTGCAGGCGTTGCTGCAGGGCGCGTGCTGCGCTCAACGGCAGTTCGCCACCGGAAGAGAACACCCGTCGTACCCGGCTCAGGGCCGGCCAGTCGAGGTTGTCGCCCATGCGCTTGAGTAGCGCGGGGCTGGCGACCCAGGCAAAGGCCGGGTGTTCGCGGCTGGCCCGTTGCAGGTCTTCGGGAAACGGCAATTGGCGGCGCAGGAACGGTCGCCCGGCGCACAGCGGCCAGAGCACCCGGAACAGCAGGCCGTAGATGTGTTGGGTGGCCACACTGCCGATGATGCAGGCCTCACCCAGGTCTTCACCCCACAGCTGCTCCAGGGCCAGCACTTCATTGGCCAGTTGGCGCAGCTGCTTGTCGATACGCTTGGGTTCGCCGCTGGAACCGGAGGTGCACAGGCTCAGGTGGCAGTTGTCGAGGTCCAGGTCGGCGGCGGGCAGGGGGGCTTCGAACAGCGCTTGCAGCGACTGGTCCTGGGGCTGTTCGCTGATCCACAGGTCGACCTCGCCAAGCCAGCGCTGGCGGGTTTGCGCCTGCAGGTCCGCAGGCAGCAGCACTTGCACCCCGGCACGCCAGGCACCGAGCAGGGCCACGGCCAGCAGCCCGGCATCTTCCAGGTACAGGGCCAGGCGGCGCACGCCGCGCCGCTGCAGGCCGGCGGCCAGTTGCAGGGCTTGCCGGCTCAGATCGCTGTGGTCCAGCAACGGTGCCAGTGCCACCGGGCGCGCAGCCCCCGTGGGGTGCAGCAGTTGCTCAAGGTTCAGCCAGGTCATGAGCGTCCTCGCACGCGTTGTCTTACCCGCCATTCAACCGCGAACAGCAGGCCCATCAGGCCATAGGCGATCAAGCCGTTGTACAGGGTCCACCAGCTCAGCGGCGCCCACAGGGTCAAGGCGCCGGCGACCAGGCCATTGGCCAGGAAGAACAGGCACCAGACCTGGGTCACCTGCCGCGTGTAGCGGACGGCGGCGTCGGGCAGTTCAGGTTCGCGCAGGCGCGCCAGGCGCTCGACCAGTGGCGGCCCGAATTTAAGGCTCAAGCCGAACAGGCCGAGCATGAAGGTGTTGATCAGCACCGGGTACCAGCGCAGCCATTGCGGACTGTTGAACAGCGCCAGCAGGGCGCAGAACGCCAGGGCGGCCACGGCCATCCAGCGCCCACCGGGCTGCTGCGCCTGGCTCAAGGCGCGGCCCAGCCACAGCCCGCCGAGCAGCAGGGCGAATTGCCAGGGGGCAAAGTGGGCCATGCCGAAGTACACCGCAAACGGGTAGAGCAGACCGGCCAGGACCAGGCCGAGGCCGATCAGGCGTTTCATGCAGCAGCATTGACCAGGCGATGCACCGCCTCTACCACGTCATTGACGGTACGCACGGCCTTGAAATCCTCGGCGGAGATTTTCTTGCCGGTCTGGCGTTTGATGTGGTCGAGCAGGTCGACGGCATCGATGCTGTCGATTTCCAGGTCCTGGTACAGGTTCGAGGTCAGCTTGATGTCGTCGGGGTCCTGTTCAAACAGTTCGACCAGCGCATCGCGCAGGATGTTGAAGATGTCTTCGCGGGTTTGCATGGTGCTGTCTCAGGCTGCCTGTTTGGCGGTGACGAAAGCCGCAAGGCTGGCCACGCTGGTGAAGTGGTTGCGGGTGTCCTTGGCATCGGCGTCGATCTTGATGCCATAGCGCTTCTGGATCGCCAGGCCGAGCTCCAGGGCGTCCACCGAGTCCAGGCCCAGGCCTTCGCCGAACAGGGTCTGCTCGTCGTCGATATCCTGGGCGCTGATGTCCTCCAGGCCCAGGGCCTCGATGATCAGCAGCTTGATGTCACGGTTAAGGTCTTGCTGTGGAACGCTCATCTGTGGCGAGCTCCTTGGTGAAATACTGGTGCAGGTAATCGTTCAGCTTGCGCGAGGCCTGGGGCGCAGGCCCTTGGGCGGCGAACGCCTGGGGGTCGATATCCTCGCCGATCCGCAGGCTGAAATGCACGCGGCGTCGGGGAATCCGGTACCAGGGTTCGGCCTTGGTCAGGGTCGTGGGGCTGACCTTGATGGTCACTGGCGTGATGATTTTCGCACCGCGCAAGGCAATGGCGGCGGCGCCACGATGAAAGGCCAGGGCCTGGCCGGGCACGGTGCGGGTGCCTTCGGGAAAGATGACCAGGGTCTGGCCCGCCTGCAGGGCCTGGGCCGCAGTGTCGAGCATGGCCATGCTGCCATCGTTGCTGATGTATTGTGCCGCGCGCACGGGGCCACGGGTGAAGGGGTTGTGAAACAGGGTCTGCTTGACCACGCAGTTGGCCTGGCGCACCAGGCCGATGAGAAACACCACATCGATCAGCGACGGGTGGTTGGCAACGATCATCTGCCCGGGACGCCCGAGCCGCTCGGCGCCCTGCACCTCATAGGTGAGCACGCCGCTGCAGTACATGAAGCGAACGAACCGCCAGAACAGCCAACTGATGGTGTGCCGTGCCCGTTGACGATGGTGCAGGCGGTCACCGGGCAGGCAGGCCAGCAGCGGGAAAACCAGCACGCGCAGGCACAGGCTGCCGACGCCGAACAGCAGGAAGCTGCAGGCGGTGGCCAGCAGGCGCCAGTAGAAGGCGTCCCGTGGTCTGCTCAAGGCTTGTGTTGCCAGTTCCATGTACGGTTGTTCCAGCGATGGGTACAGGTGGTTTGGCCGCAGAGCAGGCTGCGCAACCAGTGCAGCGCATGCGGTTCATTGGCGACGGGCGCGGCGCCTTCGCTCAGGCTCAGCGTCCAGTCGTCACCGGGGGTCACTATCAGCCCCAGGGCGTAGTCGAACGGCACGTCCTTGACCCAGTCGTTGTAGGCCTGGGGCGGTCGTTCTTCGGTAATGATCAGCAACACGGCCGCAGCGCCCTCGTGCAACAGGCCGGCGGCTTCCAGCAGGCCGTGTTCGAAGCCGTCACCGGCAGCGGCCAGGGCGGTCATCTCGCAGGTCTCGCCGCGCATGATCGACCATAGGCCGATCACGGCATTGTGCACCGACAGGCTGAAGCGGGTAGGCGACAAGGGCTGCGCGTTTGCCAGGTCACTGAGGATGGCGAACGTGTGCGGTGTTTCTCCATGGCGGGAGATGAACACCAGCGGCAGGTCCTGCAGTCCTTCGGCCAGCGGCCAGCCCACGGCGAACGCCATTCTTGCCAGGTGGCTCAGGCGACGGCGTTGCATGGCGGGCAAGAACGACACATCCGGCGCCGCATCGCCTGGCTCGAAGGGTTGGCGCGCCTGGCTCCAGCCCTGCCAGTCGGCGGCCGACTGCAGGCCGGGCGCCCACGCCCGCCATTGGCTGATATTGAAGGTGATCACAATACTCGTTTCCCGCCCTGAAGGACTGCCTTGCCGAGGGTGTGACTCGGGCTTCACGACCTGACAGGGGTTGGCGCAGTCGCCGAGTGGCGCGCATTATCCCGGTGACGTGGGTACGTAGCAAATGGTGGATACAAGGATCCCGATCTGTAAAAGACCTCCAGCCACAGGATTTGTCAGACAGTTCTGCAATTTTCCGACATACGGCGGTAAACGGTTGTCGGTCGTTTCTCTGGCAACTTGAGCCAGACGGTGCTGGTCAAGCCGGGGCCAGCCCCACATACTCGGACCTTCCCTGACACACGGAGGTCTTTCCATGCGGCGCGTGGTGTTCAATCAGAAAGGTGGTGTGGGTAAGTCGAGCATTGCCTGCAACCTGGCGGCGGTGAGTGCCAGTGAAGGCTATCGGACCCTGTTGATCGACCTGGATGCCCAGGCCAACTCGACCCAGTACCTCACCGGACTGACCGGCGAAGACATTCCCATGGGCATTGCCGATTTCTTCAAGCAAACCCTCTCCACCGGGCCGTTCGCCAAGAAGAACAAGGTCGACATCTACGAAACCCCGTTCGACAACCTGCATGTGGTGACGGCCACGCCCGAGCTTGCCGACCTGCAGCCCAAGCTTGAGGCCAAGCACAAGATCAACAAGCTGCGAAAGCTGCTCGACGAACTGGACGAAGACTACGACAGGATTTACCTGGATACCCCGCCTGCCTTGAACTTCTATGCGGTTTCTGCGTTGATCGCCGCTGATCGTGTGCTGATCCCCTTCGACTGCGACAGCTTTTCCCGCCAGGCGCTGTATGGCCTGCTGGCCGAGATCGAAGAGCTCAAGGACGATCACAACGAAGACCTGCAAGTCGAAGGCATCGTCGTCAACCAGTTCCAGGCCCGTGCCAGCCTGCCCCAGCAGATGCTCGACGAGCTGCTGGCCGAAGGCTTGCCGGTGCTGCCGGTGTACCTCAACAGTTCGGTGAAGATGCGTGAATCACACCAGGCCAACCTGCCGCTGATTCACCTTGAACCGCGCCACAAGCTGACCCAGCAGTTTGTCGAGTTGCACGCGCTGCTCGAAGAAAACGCCTAGATCCCCTGGCTGCGCAGCCACTCCAGCAGTTGCTGGAGTGGGAATGCACCACTTTGGCGCGCCACTTCCCGGCCGTTCCTGAGCAGGATCAGGCTGGGAA
The DNA here is from genome assembly GCF_030272875.2 of Pseudomonas sp. BJa5. Taxonomy (NCBI): domain Bacteria; kingdom Pseudomonadati; phylum Pseudomonadota; class Gammaproteobacteria; order Pseudomonadales; family Pseudomonadaceae; genus Pseudomonas; species Pseudomonas sp. BJa5. Next base: position 59,107 of record NZ_JALRNG020000016.1, on the reverse strand, counting down.
TCGAGCGAATGCCCAGTTGTCCCGAAAGTTGCGCATTGGCCTCGCTGTCCAGCTTGGCCAGGCGGCAGCGTCCGCCGAGCTGGCTGGCGGCCTGCTCGAAGATCGGCGCGAACGACTTGCACGGCCCGCACCAGTCGGCCCACACATCGATCAGCAACGGCAGGTCGCCCTTGATCTGGCTGGCGTAGTCGCCTTGCTTGAGTTCGAAGGGTTTATCCAGCAGTACCGGGCTTTTGCAGCGGCCGCATTTGGGCGCGTCGCCCAGGCGGTCGGCGGGGATGCGGTTCAGGCCGTTGCACTGGGGGCAGGGGATTACTAATGGATCGGTCATTGGTACTCCAGGGTTGAAGGTGGGTGTAGGAGCGGGCTTGTCCCGCGAGGGGGCGGTGCGTTCAATCGCGGGACAAGCCCGCTCCTACACGTGTGGGGCGGCTTACGACGAGCAACTGATCTCCAGATGCTTGCCCCACTCCGGTGGGCGCTCGGCATAGGCTTCCATCCCCGGCTGTTCTTCGAACGGCTTGCACAGCACCTGGTGCAGGCGCCGTACTTCTTCGTAGTCACCGCCCTCGGCCGCTTCGATGGCGCGCTGGGCCAGGTAGTTGCGCAGGATGTACAGCGGGTTGACCGCATGCATGCGCTCGCGCCGGCCCTGGGCGTTGTCGGGCTCGCGGGCCAGGCGCGCCAGGTAGTCCTGCGACCAGCGGTCGAAACCGGCCAGGTCGACAAAATCGTCGCGCACCACATGCAGTGCCTGTTCGGCCGGTTGATCGCCAAGCTTGCGGAAGAACAGGGTGTAGTCGACGGCACCCTGTTGCATCAGTTGCAGCAGGCGTTCGATCAGGGCCTTGTCGTCCGCTTCGGCCTGGGTCAGGCCCAGACGCAGGCGCATCAGGTGCAGGTAGTGGGCTTCATACAACGGCAGGAACAGGGCCAAGGCTTCCTTCAGGGCTTCGACACTGATGAACGGCGTCAGGGCCTGGGCCAGGGCGCTGAGGTTCCAGTGGGCGATGGGCACCTGGTTGCTGTAGCTGTAGCGTCCGCTGTCATCGGAGTGGTTGCAGATGAAGTTGGCATCGAAATCGTCGAGGAAGGCGAACGGGCCGAAATCGAAGGTGATGCCCAGGATCGACATATTGTCGGTGTTCATCACCCCATGGCAGAACCCGTAGGCCTGCCACAGGGCGATCAGTTCGGCGTTCGCCTCGACGATCTGGCGGAACATGGCCAGGTAAGGCTCGGGCTCGTTCCGGCACTCGGGAAAATGCAGGTTGAGCACATGCTCGGCAAGGATCCGCTGCTGTTCGGGCTGGCGCGTGTAGTAGAAGTACTCGAAGTGGCCGAAACGTACGTGGCTCGGGGCCAGGCGCAGGAGCATGGCGGCACGCTCCTGGGTTTCGCGCCACACCGGGGTGCTGGAGCCGATCACGCACAGTGCGCGGCTGCTGGGGATGCCCAGGGCCTGCAGGGCTTCGGAGGCGAGGAACTCGCGGATCGAGGAGCGTAGCACGGCGCGTCCGTCGCCCATGCGCGAGTAGGGTGTCTCGCCGGCGCCTTTGAGGTGCAGGTCCCAGTACTCGCCGGCGTCGTTGCGTACTTCACCCAGCAGCAGGCCACGGCCATCACCCAGGCGCGGGTTGTAGGAACCGAACTGATGCCCGGAATAGACCATCGCCCGTGAGTCGGCCTCGCTCCACAGCTTGTGGCCGCCGAACAGCTCGGCGAACACCGGCGACTGCGCTTCGGTCGGTTCCAGGTCGAGCAGGGCCATGGCCGCCTCGCTGACCACCACCAGGCGGGGGTCGGCGATCGGGTCAGGCAGTACCTGGGTTGAGAAGGCATCGCCCAGGCGGGCGAAGCGGTTGTCGAAGGTCAGTTCGTCGAGGGCTTTCAACGGCCATCTCCTGGAGAAAACCTGAGTATTCTGCAAGGGTATGGCCGTTGGCGTCCAGTCAGGCCTGCTTGCCCGGCTTCTGCTCACCTGGCTTGAACTCGTCGGGGGCAGGCAGCACGGTCTTGTCCAGGCTTTCTACCGGAACCATCTTGTACTCCTGGCCCTGCATGTTCTTCAGGTAGATCTCCATCTGCCGGAACGAGATGTTGATGTGCTGCTTCTTGAACTCTTTGTTGATGTAGCGGTTGATCTCGTCGAGCACCGGGTTGCGGTCGCCCAGGTCGCGTACGTGCATGCGCAGTTCGTGGTCCAGGGTGCTTTCGCCGAAGTTGAGGAAGTAGACAATCGGCGCCGGTTCCTTGAGGACCCGCGGGTTGTCGTTGGCGGCCTTGAGCAGCAGGGTGCGCACCAGGTCCAGGTCCGAGCCGTAGTCGACGCCGAGCTTGAGGGTGACCCGGGTGATGGTGTCGGTCAGCGACCAGTTGATCAGTTGCCCGGTGATGAAAGTCTTGTTCGGGACGATGATGTCCTTGCGATCGAAGTCGGTGATGGTGGTGGCGCGGATGCGGATCTTGCTCACCGTGCCGGACAGGTTGCCGATGGTGATGGTGTCGCCGATCCGTACCGGACGCTCGAACAGGATCATGATGCCGGAGATGAAGTTGGCGAAGATTTCCTGCATGCCGAAGCCCAGGCCGACCGAGAGCGCGGCCACCAGCCATTGCAGCTTGTCCCAGCTGACCCCGAGGGCCGACAGGGTGGAGACGAAACCGACCCCGGCGATCACGTAGGACAGCAGCGTGGTGGTGGCGTAGGCACTGCCCTGGGCCAGGTTCAGGCGCGAAAGCACCAGGACTTCGAGCAGGCCGGGCAGGTTGCGGGCCAGGGCAATGGTAATGCCGATGATCACCAGGGCGCCGAGCACGTCGCGCAGGCTGATCGGCACCATGCTCATGGCTGCGCCGGTGCCACTGGTGTACTCGTACAGGGTGATGTTGTCGAGGTAGTCGAACACACTGATCAGGTCGGACCAGACCCAGTACAGCGCGGCGATGAAGCCGCCGAGCAGGGCCAGGCGGATCAGGCGCAGGGACTGCTGGTTGACCTGTTCGATGTCCAGGGTCGGTTCTTCGACCACTTCGCCATCCAGGCCTTCCTTGACCGCCTGGCGCTTGCTCAGCGCCCGCTGGTAGGCCAGGCGCCGGGCCGCCACGGCCAGGCCGCGAACGAAGGCCGCCTCGATCACCAGCCAGAACAGCAGCAGGTACAGGGTGTCGATGAGGCGGTCGGTGAGCTTCAGTGCGGTGTAGTAGTAGCCGAAGCACACGGCGATGAACAACGCCACCGGCAGGATGGTGAAGGCCACGCCCACCGCCTTGCGGAACAGCGAGGTGTTCTGGTGGGTCGGGCTGCTCAGCAGCAGGCGGCTGAGCAACCAGGCCATCAGGGCATAGCAGGTCAGTACCACGCCGATGCCCAGCACGTCATCGGCCAGGGCCGACGGCTGATGCTCGGCCACCGCCACCACGCCGACCAGGGCCAGGACCACGGTGCCCAGGCGACGGATCCAGCCACGCAGGAATTCGACCTGGGGTTTTTCCCAGCGGAAATGCAGCTCTGCCACACCTCCCGGCGCAAGGATCCGGTAGGCGGTGTAGAACACCAGCCAGGCCTGGGCGACTTGCAGCAGGGCGGCGCCGAGGTTGGCGTTCTGGCCGCGGGCGTCGATCTGCAGGGCCAGGCCGCACAGGGCCAGGCCGATGCTCAGGGGCATGGCCAGGAGGATGTTGATCAGGATCGCCTGGGGCGTGTGCCACTGGCTGTCACGCTTGAAGTGGCCGACATCCTGGTGAACCTTGCTCAGGCGGCCATAGAGGTATTTGCGCCTCCACAACAGGGCACCGATCAGCAGCAGCCACGGCAAGAACAGCAGCGGGCGCTGGGCCAGGCCGTCGGCCAGTTCCTTGATACCTGCCCCCCAGGGCAGGCTGGCCACCTGCTTCTGCAAGCGCTCGGGGACGGTGCGCAGCCATTCCAGCTCCAGCGGCTTGTTGCTCGGGATCCAGAACATCTGCTCGTCGAGGGTGGTGCGCAGGCCCTGGGCGGTGCTCAGCAGTTGCTTCTGGTTCAGCTGCAGGGTGATGGATTCATTGAGCAAGGCGCTCAGTTCGCGGTTGAGCCGCTCCAGCAGGTCGCTGCGGGTGATGGCTACTTCCAGCAGGGCCTTGCGCAGCTCCGGGGTGACGTTTTCCTGCGGCTGGTTGAGCAGCAGTTTGTCCACGTAGTTGCTCGGGCTGCTGATCTGCTCGCGCTGCTGGTTGACCTCGAACTGGTACAGGCGGATGTCGGCGATCTGGTCGGCCAGGTCGCGGTCGAGCCTCAGGTGCGGCAAGGCCTGCTTCTGCTTGTAGAGGATCTTGGACAGCAGCAGGCTGCCCTTGAGCACGCTGATCTGCTCGTCCAGCGCCTGGTCGGCCTGGGTCAGGCTGTCCAGTTGCTGCTTGGTCTTGAGGTTCTGCTGGGTCAGTTCGTTGAGGCGGTCGGTGCTGCGCAGCAGGTAGTCGGAGAGTTTCAGGTTGGCCGCGCTTTCAGTGGCGAGCAGGGTGCTGCCGCCGGCCTTCTGCGCTTCCAGGGATTGTTCGGTGACGGTCTGCTGGGACTGGGCCAGGCGCTTCTGGTTGATCAGCGTCTGCAGGTCCTGGATTTCCTGCTCCATGCGCGCGGCGCGCTCGATCAGCAGGTCATGCTGGCTGTTGCCCAGGTCTTGCAGCAGGCTGTTGCCGGCCAGCTCCTGGCGGCGCAGCAGGGTCACGGCATTGATCGCCGCCAGTTCGGCATTGAGCTGGTTGCGCTGATCGGCGCTCAGCGGCTTGCCGGCTTCCTTGCCCAGCTTGAGGCTGGTGTTGATCTGCTGGGCGCGGGTCTGGTTGGCGCTGATTTCGGCCTGGGCGCGCTCCGGGCGGGTCTGCGAGGTGATGGTCAGGCTATTGGCTTCGGACAGCGCCTTTTGCAAATCGCTTTGCTGGGTGGTGCGCTCGGTCAGCATCTGCTCCAGCTGCGGCACGCTCAACGCGGCATAGCGCTGGGCCACGGGGATCACCTTGCTGTCGTTGAGCTTGGCCAGTTCGCGCTGGTTTTCGCTGGTCTGGCGCGGCGCGTCATTGAGCTGCAGCTTGAGCGCGGCGAGCTTTTTCTCGGCGTCTTCCTTGCTACTGAGGAAGGTCAGGGTCTGTTGCAGAACCTGCTGCAGGGCCTTTTGCTCGGCCTCTGGCAGCTTGCGCTCGGCAATCTTGTCGAGGCTGGCCTGGACCGACGCACTGGTGGGCGGCTCGGCCGCATAGGCGAAGGAGAGTGACAGGCACAGCCCGAGCAGGGCTGCGCAAACATAGACGCGCAGGGACATAGGCAGACAGTTCTTTGCAGAAGGAAGCGAAGTTCAAAGTTTAAAGGAACAACCCGGGGCCGGGTCGAGTACCTTCGGGGAATTTGACGCCCACTTTGAGGATCTTGTTCCCTTCCATCACTGCCACCGTCCATAGTGTGTTGTTCCATTCGATCTGGTCGCCGACCACCGGCGCGCCGCCAACCTTCTGCGCAATGAAGCGACTGAGTGGCGTGTGCGGGTCCTGGCCGTCGAGCTGTAAACCGTACAACGCCGCTACAGCCCCCAGTTCTGCGTCACCTTCGAGCACGAAGTCACCAAAGAAGCGCAGGTCCAGGCCGCGTTGCGGCGCCTGGCTGAACAGCTTGCCGAGGGCCGGCAGGTTGTGTTCGTGACCGATGACGCACAGCAGGTCATCGACTTCCAGGGTGGTACTTCCCGACGGATGGAGCAGTTGCTGGCCGCGAAACAGGGCGGCGATGCGGGTGCCTTCGGGCATTTTCAGCTCGCGCAGGGCTGCGCCGATGCACCATTTTTCCGCACCCAGGCGATAGACGAACAGTTCCCACTCGCTGGTGATGTGCACTTCCAGGGCCGAGCGGGAGATCGGCGCCGGGTCCGGCGGCACCGTCACCTTGAGCAATTTGGCCACCCACGGCAGGCTGGTGCCCTGCACCAGCAGCGAGACCAGGACGATAAAGAACGCCAGGTTGAAGAACAGCTGGGCGTCGGGCAGGCCGGCCATCAGCGGGAACACCGCCAGAATGATCGGTACCGCGCCGCGCAGGCCGACCCAGGAGATGAAGGCTTTCTCGCGCCCGTGGAAGGCCCTGAACGGCAACAGGCTGGCGACCACCGACAGGGGCCGGGCCACGATGATCATCCACAGCGCCAGGCCCAGCGCCGGCAGGGCGATCGGCAGCAGGTCGTGGGGGGTGACCAGCAGGCCGAGGACCAGGAACATGCCGATCTGTGCCAGCCAGGCCATGCCGTCGAGCATGTGCAGGATGCCGTGGCGGCTGCGGATCGGCCGGTTGCCCAGCACCAGGCCGCACAGGTACACGGCCAGGAAGCCGCTGCCATGCAGGGCGTTGGTCAGGGAGAACACCACCAGGCCGCCGGCGATCACCAGGATCGGGTAAAGGCCGCCGGCCAGGTTGATGCGGTTGACCAGTTGCAGCATCAGCCAGCCACCGCCCAGGCCCAGCAGGCCACCGATGCCGAACTCGCGCAGCAGGTGGGTGAGCAGGCTCCAGTGCAGGCCGGTCTGGCCGCTGGCGATCATGTCGATCAGGGTGACGGTGAGGAATACCGCCATCGGGTCGTTACTGCCTGACTCGATTTCCAGGGTGGCGGTCACCCGCTCGTTGAGGCCTTTGCCACCGAGCAGGGAGAACACCGCCGCGGCGTCGGTGGAGCCGACGATGGCGCCGATCAGCAGGCCCTGGATCAGGCTCAGGTCGAACAGCCAGGCGGCGACCATGCCGGTCAGGCCGGTGGTGACCAGCACGCCCAGGGTGGCCAGCGACAAGGCCGGCCACAAGGCCACGCGGAAACTCGCCACCCGAGTGCGCAGGCCGCCGTCGAGCAGGATCACCGCCAAGGCCAGGTTGCCCACCAGGTAGGCGGTCGGGTAGTTGTTGAAGATGATGCCGCCACCGTCCACGCCGGCGAGCATGCCGACGGCGAGAATGATGACCAGGATCGGGATGCCCAGTCGTGAAGACAATGAGCTGACCAGAATACTTGCACCTACCAGCAATGCGCCGATCAAGAACAGGCTATTGATGGTGGACGCATCCAAAGGCAGTACTCCGGGGAAAAGCAGGAAGGGGCGGCGTGCTGTCGATAAGCAGGGCGCGTGCCAAAGATTCTAACCTGAGGGGTTGGCGGGCTGTAAAGGGTTAATCGCGGGCACAAAAAAGGCACCCATCGGGTGCCTGATTTGTGGTGCCAGGGTGGGCCTTATCGCGGGGCGAGCCCGCTCCTACAGGTCCGTAGGAGCGGGCTTGTCCCGCGATCGGTCTCAAGCCTGCTTCACCTCACGCATGGCCTTGCCCTTGACCGGCGCGCCATTGGCCTTGAAGTACTTGGCGGTGCTGCGCGGCAGTGGCTTGCGGCCACGGATCTTGTCGGCGATTTTCTCGGCGATCATGATCGTGGTGGCGTTGAGGTTGCCGGTGATGATGATCGGCATGATCGAGGCATCGACCACACGCAGGCCCTGCATGCCATGCACGCGACCCTGGCCGTCGACCACGGCCATGTCGTCGGTGCCCATCTTGCACGAGCAGGACGGGTGGAACGCGGTTTCGGCGTGCTCGCGGATGAACTTGTCCAGTTCTTCGTCGGTCTGCACCTCGGCGCCCGGGCTGATCTCGCGACCACGGAAGGCGTCCAGGGCAGGCTGAGCCATGATTTCGCGGGTCAGGCGGATGCCGTCACGGAATTCCTGCCAGTCCTGCTCGGTGGCCATGTAGTTGAACAGGATGCTCGGGTGCTGGCGTGGGTCCTTGGACTTCACGTGGATGCGGCCGCGGCTAGGCGAGCGCATCGAGCCCATGTGGGCCTGGAAGCCGTGTTCCTGTACGCCGTTGCTGCCGTTGTAATTGATCGCCACCGGCAGGAAGTGGTACTGGATGTTCGGCCATTCGAACTCAGGACGGGTACGGATGAAACCGCCGGCTTCGAACTGGTTGCTGGCGCCGATGCCGGTGCCGTTGAACAGCCACTCGGCACCGATGGCCGGCTGGTTGTACCAGAGCAGCGACGGGTACAGCGAGACCGGCTGGGTGCAGGCGTATTGCAGGTACAGCTCCAGGTGGTCCTGGAGGTTCTCGCCCACGCCTGGCAGGTCGTGAACCACAGGGATGTTCAGGCCTTCCAGCAGCTCGCGCGCGCCGACGCCGGAGCGTTGCAGCAGTTGCGGCGAGGCGATGGCGCCGGAGCAGACGATGACTTCCTTGCGGGCACGGGCTTCGACGCGCTCTTCGCTGGAACCCACCAGGTAGCTCACGCCTACTGCACGCTTGCCGTCGAACAGCACGCGGTCGGTCAGGGCGTGGGTGACGATGTTCAGGGTCGAACGCTTCTTGGCGGTGTCCAGGTAGCCGCGGGCGGTGCTGGAGCGACGGCCTTTCTTGGTCACGGTACGGTCCATCGGACCGAAGCCTTCCTGCTGGTAGCCGTTGAGGTCTTCGGTGCGCGGGTAACCGGCCTGCACGCCGGCTTCGACCATGGCGTGGAACAGCGGGTTGTTGCCGGCTTTAGGCGTGGTCACGCTGACCGGGCCTTCGCCGCCGTGGTAGTCGTTCGGGCCGATGTCGCGGGTTTCGGCCTTGCGGAAATACGGCAGGCAGTCCAGGTAGGTCCAGTCTTCCAGGCCTGGCAGTTCTGCCCAGCCGTCGAAGTCCATGGCGTTGCCGCGGATGTAGCACATGCCGTTGATCAGCGAGGAGCCACCCAGGCCCTTGCCGCGACCGCATTCCATGCGGCGGCCGTCCATGTGCGGCTCAGGATCGGTCTCGTAGGCCCAGTTGTAGCGGCGGCCCTGCAGCGGGAAGGCCAGGGCGGCCGGCATCTGGGTGCGGAAGTCGGCGCGGTAGTCCGGGCCACCGGCTTCGAGCAGCAGGACGGTAACGCCTTCGTCTTCGGTCAGGCGGGTCGCCAGGGTGTTACCGGCCGAGCCGGCACCGACGATGATGTAATCGAATTCATGGGACATGGTCTGTTCCCTCATTTGGCAGTAGGCAGGAAAAGCGGGAGCGCCCGGGCCGTTGCGGTCCGGGCGCGGCTACACGGGGTGCTTAGAACACCGAGTTGTAGTTGCCCAGCTCGACCTGTACCGACTTGATGCGAGTGTACTGAGCCAGCGAGCTCACGCCGTTTTCACGGCCGACACCGGACTGCTTGTAACCGCCAACCGGCATTTCGGCTGGCGACTCGCCCCAGGCGTTGATCCAGCAGATGCCGGCTTCCAGCTTGTGGATGATGCGGTGGGCGCGGCTGATGTCGTTGGTGCAGACACCGGCGGCCAGGCCGTATTCGGTGTCGTTGGCACGACGGATGACTTCTTCCTCGGTCTCGTAGCTGAGGATGCTCATCACCGGGCCGAAGATCTCTTCCTTGACGATGGTCATGTCGTCACGGCAGTCGGTGAACACGGTCGGGGCCACGAAGGCGCCCTTGGCGAAGTCGCCGTCGGTCATGCGATCGCCGCCGCACAGAACGCGTGCGCCTTCTTCCTTGCCCTTGGCGATGTAGCCCAGCACGCTTTCCATGTGGGCGAAGCTGACCAGCGGGCCGAAGTTGGTGTTCTCGTCTTCAGGGTTGCCGACGCGGATACGGGCAACGCGCTCGACGATCTTGGCTTCGAAGGCCGCTTTCATCGAGGCTGGAACGAACACGCGGGTACCGTTGGTGCAGACCTGGCCCGAGCTGTAGAAGTTGGCCATCATGGCGATGTCGGCGGCGCGATCCAGGTCCGCGTCGTCGCAGATGATCAGCGGCGATTTGCCGCCCAGTTCCATGGTGACTTCCTTGAGGGTCGAGCTCGAGGCGCTGGCCATGACTTTCTTGCCGGTGGTGGTGCCGCCGGTGAAGGAGATTTTCTCGATGCGCGGGTGCTCGGTCAGCCAGGTGCCGACTTCGCGGCCGCTGCCGGTCAGGACGTTGAACACGCCGTCCGGCAGGCCGGCTTCGGTGTAGATCTCGGCCAGTTTCAGGGTGGTCAGCGAGGTGACTTCCGACGGCTTGAAGATCATCGCGTTACCGGCGGCCAGGGCTGGCGCGGATTTCCACAGGGCGATCTGGATCGGGTAGTTCCAGGCGCCGATACCGACGGTCACGCCCAGTGGCTCGCGGCGGGTGTAGACGAACGAGCTGTCGCGCAGCGGGATCTGCTCGCCTTCGATGGCCGGCACCAGGCCTGCGTAGTATTCCAGTACGTCGGCGCCGGTGACGATGTCGACGTAGCGGGTTTCGGAGTAGGACTTGCCGGTGTCCAGGGTTTCCAGGGCGGCCAGCTCGTCGTTGCGCTCACGCAGGATGTCGACGGCACGGCGCAGGATGCGCGAACGCTGCATGGCGGTCATGGCGGCCCAGACTTTCTGGCCGCGCTCGGCGCTTTCCACGGCGCGCTCTACGTCTTCCTGGGTGGCGCGTTGCACCTGGGCGAGGACTTCGCCGTTGGCCGGGTTGATGGCGTCGAAGGTAGCGTCGCTGGAAGCGTCGACATAACCACCATCAATGTACAGTTTTTGCAGTTCGAAACGGGCCATAGTGTCCTCGCAAGTGCAGTGTGTTTTGGCTATCCGAGCGACGCTCCTACCGGTTGGGCTTGGGCGGCGCGTGCGGGTTCAGAGGCCCGGGTATGTGTGTCCGGGCTCGTCTGTTTCGCCAGTTGTAGATCCATGTATTCGTAAGCGATTTGTTGCGCCTGGTCGGTGTCGAAGGCGTCTCCTGACAGCGCACCGCGCAGCCACAGACCGTCGATCAACGCTGCCAGTCCGCGGGCCGCGCTGCGTGCTTCGGGCAGCGGCAGGGAACGGCGGAACTGACAGCACAGGTTGGAATACAAGCGGTGATCGTTGATCCGCTGCAACCTGTGCAAAGACGGCTGGTGCATGCTGGTGGCCCAGAACGCCAACCAGGTTTTCATTGCCGGGCCGTTGACCTGACTGGCGTCGAAGTTGCCTTCGATGATCACCTGCAGGTGGGCACGCGGGCTGTTGTCCTTGAGCGCCTGCCGGCGGGCGGCGACGTTCTCGTTCAGCACGCTCATCAAGTACCGCATGGTCGCTGCGATCAGGCCGTTCTTGTCCTGAAAGTAGTGACTGATGATGCCATTCGACACACCGGCCAAACGGGCGATCAGCGCAATGCTGGCATCCCCCATCCCGACCTGGTCGACAGCCATCAACGTGGCCTCGATCAACTGCTGGCGGCGAATGGGTTGCATACCGACCTTGGGCATTTGCAAATCTCCTCAGGCCTGCGAGCAGTCGACGAGCGGCTGCCTCGGCGAAGGCCAGTCTATTTTGTTTTGATTGAACGTTCAATCAACAAAGAATATCCTCTGCGACAATCTGTGCCATTGACAGGTTTTCGAGCCGGTCAAAACGCACAAATTGGCACCCCAGAAAGACCTGAAACCCCCGAAATACAAGGTGTTGACGGCTTTTGCCGCTGCGTGTCGCAGTGCCAGCGAACGGTGACGCACCGTTCGGCGGACCCTCGGGAAAGGGAACGGGCCTGTGTTTTTTTGCCGCAGTCGGCGTGGGATCACGGTTTTTTCAGGGTGCTTTTATAACACCTGACGCGATGGGGCCATTGCACCATTTGCTCAGGGAAAAGTCGTTTTCGTTTCTCTCGCACTGCCCGGAGCAAATGTGCAATGAGTTCTGCCTCCCTAATCAAGACCCCTGCCGAGAGGGTCCGGGTCAACGGCGTGGTGTTCATCACCTCCGCGTTGCTGATCCTTGTGTTGACTGCCTTGCTTATCGCTGTACCGGAAAAAGCCGGCGAAGTGCTCAACGTCGCCCAGACCTGGCTGACCCGCAGCTTCGGCTGGTATTACATGCTGGTGATCGGCGGCTACCTGGTATTCGTGGTCGTGATGGCCTTCTCCAGCTTCGGCAAGCTCAAGCTTGGCGGCAAGGACGACAAACCCGACTTCAGCTATGGCGCTTGGGCCGGCATGCTGTTCTCCTCGGGTATCGGTATCTCGCTGCTGTACTTCGGCGCCTCTGAACCGCTGGATCACTACTTCAACCCGCCAGAAGGCACCGCCGCCAGCGCCGAGGCTGCGCGCCAGGGCCTGCAACTGACCTTCCTGCACTGGGGCCTGCACGGCTGGGCGATCTATGCCCTGGTCGGTCTGGCTGTAGGCTACTTCGCCTACCGTCACAACCAGCCGCTGGCACTGCGCTCGGCGCTGTACCCGCTGATGGGCGAGCGCTGGGTCAAGGGCGGCGCCGGTCACGCGGTGGACATCTTTGGCATGTTCGTGACGCTGCTGGGTCTAGTGACCAACCTGGGCATCGGTTCCATGCAGGTGGCCTCGGGCCTGGAATACCTGTTCGGCATGGATCACAGCAAGACCAACCTGCTGATCGTGATCCTGGTCATGGCTACGGTGGCCACGGTGGCCGCAGTTTCCGGCGTGGAGAACGGTATCCGTCGCCTGTCGAACCTGAACATCATGCTGTTCAGCGGCCTGCTGATCTTCGTACTGCTGGCCGGTGACACCCTGCACCTGCTCAACGGTTTCGTACAGAACATCGGCGACTACCTCAACGGCATCGTGCTGAAAACCTTCGATCTCTACGTCTACGAAAGCGAAGCGGGCAAGTCCGAGCGCTGGCTGGGACTGTGGACCGTGTTCTACTGGGCCTGGTGGATTTCCTGGGGCCCATTCGTCGGCATGTTCATCGCCCGTATTTCCAAGGGCCGCACCGTGCGTGAACTGGTTGCCGGCGTGTTGCTGATTCCGCTGGGCTTCACCCTGGCCTGGCTGTCGATCTTCGGCAACACTGCGCTGGACCTGGTGATGAACCATGGTGCCGTGGAGCTGGGCAAGACCGCGCTCGAACAGCCGTCGATGTCGATCTACCAACTGCTGGAATTCTTCCCGGCGGCCAAGATTGTCATTGGTGTGGCGGTGTTTGTCGGCTTCGTGCTGTTCCTCACCCCGGCCGACTCCGGCGCGGTGATGATGGCCAACCTGTCGTGCAAAGGCGGCCAGGTCGATGAGGACGCGCCGCACTGGATGGTGGTGTTCTGGTCGGTGGTGATCACCCTGGTGACCATCGGTCTGCTGTTCGCCGGCAACTTCGCCGCCATGCAGACCATGGTGGTGCTGGCCGGCTTGCCGTTCTCGGTGGTGCTGGTGCTGTTCATGTTCGGCCTGTACAAGGCCATGAAGCAGGACAGCCAGATCGAACAGGAACAAGCCGAACTGGCCGCCCGCGGTCGCCGCGGCTTCAGCGAGCGCCTGAGCCAGCTGGACCTGCAACCGACCCAGGCGATTGTTCAGCGCTTCATGGACAAGCAGGTCAGCCCGGCGCTGAAAGAGGCCGCCGTGCAACTGCGTAACCTCGGCGTTGAGGTGGAGACTCGCGTCGGCCAGTCGCGCTCGACCATGGGCCTGCGGGTGATGATGGAAGAGGGTAATCCTTTCGTCTACGAAGTGAGCCTGGACGGCTACCTGGCCGCGCCAAGCGAAGCGCCGGTCGAAGGTGAAAGCGAAGTGCGCCAGCGCTTCTACCGTGCCGAGGTGTACCTGCACAACGGCAGCCAGGAGTATGACCTGATGGGCTTCACGCCGGATCAGATCACCCGGGATGTGCTGGATCAGTTCGAAAGCCATCGCCAGCTGTTGGGGCGTGTCTACAGCTGATAAAAGCTGATTGACGCAAGGGGCTCTGTTCGCAGGAACAGGGCCCCTTTTGTTTGGCTGTGGTGCCACGCTGGACAGCCACGCTACCTCCCGGCACTCTTGGCATTGCCTAGAAGCCAGGTGCCACTATGTTCAAGCGTCTTGTCCTGTTGCTGTGCAGTTGCCTGTCGTTCGCCGGGGTCGCCCGGGCGGCCGAGCCTGTGGTGCTGCTGACCGAGAACTTCCCGCCCTACAACATGTCGACCAACGGCAAGAGCTTCGCCCGCGACGAGGGCATCGAAGGCATTGCCGCCGATATCGTGCGCGAGGTATTCAAGCGCGCCGGGGTGCCGTACACCATGACCCTGCGCTTTCCCTGGCAGCGTATCTACCAGCAAGTGCTGACCACGCCCGGCCACGGTATTTTCGTCATGGCCCGCCAGCCCGATCGCGAGGCGCTGTTCAAATGGGTTGGGCCGATCGGGCCGGATGACTGGATCCTGCTGGCGCCGGAAGGCAGCACCATCAGTGTCGACAGCCTGGAGGACGCCAAGCGCTACCGTATCGGCGCCTACAAGGGCGATGCCATCGCCGAGTTCCTTGCCCGCGAGGGCCTGAACCCAGTGCTGGTGCTACGTGACCGCGACAATGCGCAGAAGCTGGCCAAGGGCGAGATCGATCTCTGGGCCAGTGGCGACCCGGCCGGTCGCTACCTGGCCAAGCAGGTAGGCGTGGTCAACCTCAGGACCGTCCTGCGCTTCCATGGCGCCGAGTTGTACCTGGCGCTGAACCGCCAGGTACCGGATGACGTGGTCGCCAGGTTGCAACAGGCATTGGAGCAGATGAAGGCCGAGGGTGTGGTCGAGGAAGTATTTGCCCGCTACCTGTAGGTGCTACAGCGACACCAGCAAGCTGAGCGAAACGCTCAGCGATTCGCGTACCGACCGCGCTTGCCATGGGCCGGCATGGCCTGGTTGCTTCGTTCAGCAATCATTTGCCGCAGCGTGATCATCTCGATGCCCTGGCTTTTGAGCCGGGGCATCTCACGCTCCAGCACCTCGAGGGTCTGTGGATAGGGATGGCCGATCAGCACCGCCGTGCCCTGCTTGCGCGCCAGGGCCACGCCTTGCTGCAACTGCCCGGCAATGGCCTCGGGGGTGCGTACATCATCGAGGAAGACATCCCGCGAGACATGCGCCAGGTCGACGGCCTGGGCCTTGGCGGCGGCCACGGTGGCGGCGCTGGTGCGGCTGTCGACGAAGAACAGTTGGCGGCGCTGCAACTCGCCCATCAGCCAGGCCATGGGCACGGATTGCGAGGTCATGCGGCTGCCCATGTGGTTGTTGATGCCGGCGGCGTAGGGCACTTTCGCCAGGGCCGCATCCAGGCGCCGCTCCAGCTCCGGCAGCGGTGTGCCGGGGTGCCAGGCATAAGGGCCGGTGGCCGGGTCCATGGGCATGTGCAGGATTACCGTCTTGCCCGCGCGGTGAGCCTGGCGGGCGAAGTCGGTGGCGTGCGGGGTGTCGGGCATGATCGCCAGGGTCACCGGGCCGGGCAGGGCCAGGGTGCGCGCATCACGCGCCGGGCTCTGGCCGAGGTCGTCGATGATCAGGCTGAGGTAGGCCTTGCCTGGTTGAGCCGGCGCCGCCAGGGTGGCACCGCTCAACAGGCAGATCAGGGCGAACAGCAGGTAACGCATGGCCGGACCTTATTTGCCCTGGGTGATGCTCAGGCCCTTGAGCAGGCTCAGGGCCTGGCTGAGCTGGTAGTCATCGTCCTGCGGACGGGCCTTCTTGCTGGCGGCCTTGCCCGATGGGCGGTCCGCGCCACCGTTGCCATTGCCCAGGTGGCCCTGCAGATCGGCTTCCTTGAAGTTGTCGCTGTCAGGCTCCGTGGCGGTGATCCGGGCGCGCCGTACTTCAACGTCCGGGACAATGCCCTGGGCCTGGATGGAGCGGCCGTTGGGGGTGTAGTACAGGGCGGTGGTGAGCTTCAGGGCGCGCTCGTTGTTCAGCGGCAGCACGGTTTGCACCGAGCCCTTGCCGAAGCTGTCGGTGCCCATCAGCACGGCGCGTTTCTGGTCCTGCAGGGCGCCGGCGACAATTTCCGAGGCCGAGGCGCTGCCACCGTTGATCAGCACCACCAATGGCACCGCTTCGCTGGCGTCGGCCGGGTCGGCCGAGAAGCGCAGTTCGGAGTTGGCGATGCGGCCCTTGGTGTAGACGATCAGGCCCTTGGTGAGGAAGTGGTCGGCCACTTCCACCGCCGACTGCAGCACGCCACCCGGGTTGTTGCGCAGGTCCAGGACCAGGCCGCGCAGTTTCTTGCCGTTGTCCTTGCGCAGCTTGGCCAGGGCCTTGCCGACTTCTTCGCCGGTCTTGACCTGGAACTGGGTGATGCGGATGTAGCCGTAGTTGTCTTCGAGCAACTGGCTCTTGACGCTCTTGACCTGGATGACCGCACGGGCCAGGGTCACGTCGAAGGGGTTGCCGCCGTCGCGTACCAGGGTCAGGGTGATCTTCTCGCCGACCTTGCCGCGCATCTTGTCGACGGCTTCGGTCATGGTCTGGCCACGGGTCGGCTGGCCGTTGATCTTGACGATCAGGTCACCCGCCTCGATACCGGCACGGGACGCCGGGGTATCGTCGATGGGCGAGACGACCTTGACGAAGCCATCTTCCATGCCGACTTCGATGCCCAGGCCGCCGAACTCGCCGCTGGTGCTTTCCTGCAGCTCCTGGAAGTCTTCCGGGCCCAGGTAGGCCGAGTGCGGGTCGAGGTTGCTGAGCATGCCCTTGATGGCGTTTTCCAGCAGGGTCTTGTCATCCACCGGCTCGACATAGGCTGCCTTGATCCGGTCCATGACCTCGGCGAAGGTGCGCAGTTCGTCCAGCGGCAGCGGCGCCTTGGTCGAGGCCGATACCGTCGTGGCCGGAATCGCCGCCGGCTTGGTGGGCTCGGCCGCGCGGGCCAGGGGCGCGCCAAGGACCATGGCGATGGTCAGGGCCAGCGAAGTGAGGCGGGGCGAATGCAGCATGTCGAACGAACTCCTGATCCTGGTAGCGCTCCGGCTGGAGCCTCGGCGTAGCCCTTATCGTGCTACGCCGTCAAATAGGGGGGTGGTGCCTATCCCTGGGCACGGCACCATTGTGCCGGGTCGCTGGGGCGACCCTGCTGGCGGATGGCGAAGTACAGTCCCGAGCTGTCCTGGCCGCCGCTGTTGCCGACGGTGGAAATCGCCTCGCCGGCCTTGACGACGTCTCCGGCACTCTTGAGCAGGCTCTGGTTATGGCCGTACAGGCTCAGGTAACCATTACCATGGTCGAGAATGACCAGAAGTCCAGCGCCGCGCAACCAGTCGGCGAACACCACCCGGCCGCCATGCACGGCGCGCACCTGGCTGCCGGGGGAGGCGCTGATCATCACGCCGTCCCATCTGGCCCGCGAATCATCGCCGCGGGTTTCGCCAAAGCGTGCCAGCAATCGACCATTGACCGGCCACGGAAGTTTGCCCCGCGCAGCTGAAAAAGCGCCGCCAAAGGTCTCGCCGCTGCTGGAAACCAGCGGGCCGGGGATGGGCTTGGGCTTCTTCGGCGCGTCGCTGGCGGCTGCCAGGGCTTCGCGCTGGCGTTGTTTTTCCGCTTCCTGGGCGGCGAGCAGGGCTTTCTGCCGGGCTTCCTCGGCTTCGCGCGCCTGGCGGGCCAGGGTTTCCTCGATGGTCTTGAGGACCTTGGTCAGGTCGGCCTGGTCCTGCTCGCGGGCCTGCAGCTTCTGGTCGCGGGCTTTGACGTCGTTGTTCAGTTTGGCCAGCACCTGCTGGCGCTCGGCGCGGACCTTTTCCAGCTCCTGTCGCTGGCTGTCGAGGGTGCCTTGCTGGGTCAGCAACTGGGCTTGTTGCAGGTTGATGTCCTGCTCGACGCTGGCCAGCTGGCGCAGGGTTTCATTGAAGTTGCGCAGCTGGGTCAGGCGCGCCTGGCTCAGGTAGTCGTAATAGGTCAGGGTGCGGGCGAATTTCTCCGGGTTCTGCTGGTTGAGCAGCAGCTTGAGGTATTCCTCGCGACCGTTCTGGTAGGCCGAACGGGCCTGGATGGCAATCAGGCGTTGTTGTTCAACGCGGGCGCTCTGGAGTTTTTTTTTCTCGTGATCAAGGCGCTCCAGTTCGCCTTCAGTCTTTTTTAGTTCCTGCTGCAGGGCCTCCACCTGCTTTTCCAGCTTGCCGATGTCGGTTTCAGTGCTGCGCAGGTCTTTTTGCACACCGGATTTTTCCTGCTGCAACTGGCCAAGCATTTTTTTCAGCTCGGCAATGTCCTGACGCGTGGCGTCCAGTTGCTGCTGGGTTTGCGCGCGCTCGTCGGCAAACGCCGGGCTGAGCAGGCAAGACAGGGCTAGAACGATCAGGGCGCGAAACATGGAGTGGGCGACACCAGGGATAGAGACTGGCCTAGTATGCCCGCCCAGGCGTGCAAAAAAAACGCCTCGCAGCGTCGGCGGCGAGGCGTTTGTCCGGAAAACCGACCGATACGGCCGGTTTATCGGCTTCAGGCGTCGATCAGGATCGAGGTCCCGGTCATCTCCGCCGGTTTTTCCAGGCCCAGCAGCTGGAGCATGGTCGGCGCCACATCGGCCAGCACGCCGCCTTCGCGGACCTTCACGGCACGCTTGCCGACGTAGATGAACGGCACAGGCTCGGTGGTGTGCGCGGTGTGCGCCTGGCCTGTGCATTCGTCTTCCATTTGCTCGACGTTGCCGTGGTCGGCGGTGATCAGCGCTTCGCCGCCGACCTTGTCCAGGGCCGCGACGATGCGTCCGACGCAACCGTCCAGGGCCTCCACGGCCTTGACCGCGGCCTCGAACACACCGGTGTGGCCAACCATGTCGCCGTTGGCGTAGTTGACCACGATCACGTCGTAGCGCTGCTGCTCGATGGCTTCGACGATGCGGTCGGTGACTTCCGGTGCGCTCATCTCCGGCTGCAGGTCGTAGGTGGCGACCTTCGGCGATGGGATCAGGATGCGCTCTTCGCCTTCGAACGGCTCTTCACGACCGCCGGAGAAGAAGAAAGTGACGTGGGCGTACTTCTCGGTTTCGGCGATGCGCAGCTGGGTCTTGCCGTTCTTGGCCAGGTATTCGCCGAGCACGTTGTCCAGGCTGGCCGGGCCGAAGGCGGCCGGGGCCGGGATCTTCGCCGAGTACTGGGTCAGACCGATGTAGGCGGCAAGCTTGGGCAGGCGCGCGCGCGGGAACTCGCTGAAGTCGGGCTCGACGAACACGCGCGACAGCTCGCGGGCGCGGTCGGCGCGGAAGTTCATGAAGATCACGGCGTCGCCGTCCTCGACCTTGACCGCCTCACCGATGCGGGTGGCCTTGACGAATTCATCGCTCTCGTCGCGGGCGTAGGCCGCTTCCAGGCCGGCCAGGGCGCTGTCGGCGGTGTATTCGGCGGCGCTGTCGACGATCAGGTTGTAGGCTGCCGATACACGGTCCCAGCGGTTGTCGCGGTCCATGGCGTAATAGCGGCCGATCAGGCTGGCGATGCGGCCCTTGCCCAGCCTGGCGAAGGCAGCGTCGAGCAGTTCGATCGACGATTGCGCGCTGCGCGGTGGGGTATCGCGGCCGTCGAGGAAGGCGTGCAGGTAGATTTTCTCGGCACCACGCTGCGCGGCCAGCTCGGCCATGGCGATCAGGTGGTCCTGGTGACTGTGCACGCCGCCGTCGGACAACAGGCCGAGGATGTGCACGGCCTTGCCGGCGCCCACGGCCTTGTCGACCGCGCCGCAGAGCA
Source organism: Pseudomonas sp. BJa5 (assembly GCF_030272875.2). NCBI lineage: Bacteria > Pseudomonadati > Pseudomonadota > Gammaproteobacteria > Pseudomonadales > Pseudomonadaceae > Pseudomonas > Pseudomonas sp. BJa5. Next base: position 39,672 of record NZ_JALRNG020000016.1, on the reverse strand, counting down.
CGGCGTTGTCGAAGAACTCGCCGTCCTGGATGGCCTTGGTCACCCGGGTGAAGTCCTGGTACACCACGCGGCCGGCACCGAGGTTCATGTGGCCGACTTCGGAGTTGCCCATCTGCCCGTCGGGCAGGCCGACATCCATGCCCGAACCGGAGATCAGGCCGTGCGGCTGGGTGGCGCGCAGGCGATCGTAGACCGGTGTGTTGGCGGCAAAGATGGCGTTGTATTCGGGGCTGTCGCTGTGACCGAAACCATCCAGGATGATCAGGACCAAGGGTTTAGGCGTGCTCGTCATCAATAGAACTCACGGTTGTTCAGATGATAAAGACACGCATTTTAGGGCAAATTGGCCACGAATGACGAATTAACCTTACCCCGGCACCGGCGCTGGCCGACGGACTGTAGCCGTTACATGGGAATTACTGTCAACAAGCCGGTCGGGCGGGCTTTGGCCGACCTTGGGGGCTGTGTATACTGGCCGACATTTTTAATGGCCCGGAACACCCTCCAATGGTTGCTCACCTGATCGAATTCGCAACAAATCACTATCTGCTGGTTGGTATCTTCATCGTTCTGCTGGTGCTGCTGATCGTCACCGAAGCCCGCAAGGGCGGCCGCAGCCTGAGCACCGGCGAACTGACCGCGCTGGTCAATGGCGACAAAGGCCTGGTCGTCGACATCCGTACCACCAAGGAATATGCCGCCGGCCATATCGTTGGCGCCGTGAACATTCCCCAGGACAAGTTCGCCGCGCGCATCGGCGAGCTGGAAAAGCACAAGGCCAAGACCCTGATCGTGGTCGACAACATGGGCCAGCACGCCGGCACCACCTGCCGCGAGCTGCTCAAGGCCGGCTTCACCGCCGCCAAGCTGTCCGGCGGTGTTTCCAGCTGGAAAGCCGACAACCTGCCGCTGGTGAAGTGACATGAGCAAGGTCACTGTCTACTCCAGCGATTACTGCCCGTACTGCTCGCGCGCCAAGTACCTGCTCGAGAACAAGGGCGTGGCCTACGAAGAAATCAAGGTCGACGGCAAACCACAGGTTCGCGCCGAAATGGCCCAGAAGGCCGGGCGCACCTCGGTGCCGCAGATCTGGATCGGCAGCACCCACGTCGGCGGTTGCGACGACCTGTATGCCCTTGAGCGCGCCGGCAAGCTCGACGCCCTGCTCGCGGCGTGAACCAGAACCCTTAAAAGACCCTGTAAAGAAGGATCTGTCATGACTGATCAACAGAACAACGACGCCGCAGCCGCAGCCGAAGACAACGCGCCTCAGTTCTCCATGCAGCGCATCTACGTGCGCGACCTGTCGTTCGAAGCGCCGAAAAGCCCGGCGATCTTCCGCCAGCAGTGGGAGCCGAGCGTCGCCCTGGACCTGAACACCAAGCAGAAAGCCCTGGAAGGCGACTTCCACGAGGTGGTGCTGACCCTGTCGGTCACCGTGAAGAACGGCGAAGAAGTGGCCTTCATCGCTGAAGTCCAGCAGGCCGGTATCTTCCTGATCAAGAACCTCGACGCGCCGTCGATGAGCCACACTTTGGGTGCCTTCTGCCCGAACATCCTGTTCCCGTACGCTCGCGAAGCACTGGACAGCCTGGTGACCCGTGGCTCGTTCCCGGCACTGATGCTGTCGCCGGTCAATTTCGACGCCCTGTACGCCCAGGAAATGCAGCGCATGCAGGAAGCCGGCGAAGCCCCTTCGCTGCAGTAAGGCTTGCGATGCAATGAAAAGGCGCCCCTCGGGGCGCTTTTTTCATGTGCGCTATCGCGGGGCAAGCCCGCTCCTACGTAGGAGCGGGCTTGCCCCGCGAACCGGATCAGGCAAAGCCTTGCTGGCGCCAGGCTTCATAGACAGTCACTGCCACGGTGTTGGACAGGTTCAGGCTCCGGCAGCCTGGACGCATGGGCAGGCGCAGGCGTTGCTCGGGGGGCAGGCTGTCGAGCACCTCGGCCGGCAAGCCACGGCTTTCCGGGCCGAACAGGAACGCATCACCCGGCTGGTACGCTGTTTCATGGTAAGGGTGCGAGGCCTTGGTGGTGAAGGCGAACAGGCGCGGCTGGCCGAGGCTCTCCAGGCAGCTGGAAAGGTCGGCATGGCGCTTGAGGGTGGCATACTCATGGTAGTCCAGCCCGGCGCGGCGCAGGCGCTTGTCGTCCAGCTCGAAGCCGATGGGCTCGATCAGGTGCAGGTCGCAGCCGCTGTTGGCGCACAGCCTGATAATGTTGCCGGTATTCGGCGGAATCTCTGGTTGAAAGAGGATGACGTGAAACATGCACGGCTCCGAACATAAAGATGGCGAGCATTCTACTCCTGAACCGGACCCGCGTTCGCAGCTCTGGCCACGGGTTCTGTTCTCGATGGCGATCTTCGGCATGCTGGTGGGGCTGATGATCGGTCGCCTGACCGCGCCCGAGCCACGGGTGCTGGAGCAGGTGCAGGTGGTCGAGGGTGGCCTGGACCTGTGGTTCAACGAAGAACCCAAGCTGCATGGCGAGGAAGTGGAGGGCACCCTGGCGCTGGTATTCGAGGCCGAGGGCAAGGCTGCGCGGGGGCAACTGCAGCTGCAGGGCAAGCCGGTGGCCTGGCGGGTGCAGAAGAGTGACGGCGGGTTGCTGGTGACCCTGGTCGCGACCCGTCCCCTGCACGGCGACTGGGCCGGTACAGAGGACGAGGGGCGCTGGCGGGTGCAGGTGCGACTGCGCGAATAAAAGAGGGGAATCCCCGGCCTGCCTGTACCAAGGCCCCCAAAACTGGAAGTACTGATACTAATGCAGAGTGTGTGCCAGTTTTGTTGCAGTGCGGAAAATGGTGGGTTTAGAGCAGTTGGATAGGTTTTTACCAACGTTTTTTGCGTTGTAGCGGTGCGCCGTGGCTCATGGCGGTGCACTTCAGGGCGCTATCGCAGGCTACGCCAGCTCCCACAATGCTCTGAGCTGTACCGGCATTGGTGGGAGCTGGCGAAGCCTGCGATCGACTGCAAGGCAGTCGCAACAGCTGGTGCAGCGGCTACAACGCGCAGGCTCAGGCCTCGTCGTCGCCTTCGTCTTCGCCGCCGGCGACCTTCATCCCCAACTCCTTGATCTTGCGCGTCAGGGTATTGCGGCCCCAGCCCAGCAGCACGGCGGCATCGCGGCGACGCCCGGCGGTGTGCTTGAGCGCGGTCTCGATCATGATCCGCTCAAAACTCGGCACGGCGCTGTCGAGCAGGTTCGACTGGCCGCGCGACAGCGCCTGGTCGGCCCACTGGCGCAGGGCCTGTTCCCAGTTGGTCACCGGCGCTGCGTCCTGGGGGAGGTTGAGTAGTTCCGGCGGCAGGTCGCCGATATGCACTTCCCGGCCCGAGGCCATCACCGTGATCCAGCGGCAGGTGTTCTCCAGCTGGCGCACGTTGCCCGGCCACGGCAAGTTGCGGATGAATTCCTCGGTTTCCGGCTTGAGCAGCTTGGGCTCCACTGCCAGCTCCTGGGCGGCGCGGCCCAGGAAGTGCTTGGCCAGGGTCGGGATGTCTTCACGACGATCGGCCAGGCGCGGGATGTGGATGCGAATCACGTTCAGGCGGTGGAACAGGTCTTCGCGGAACTTGCCGGCCTGCACCAGGGTTTCCAGGTTCTGGTGGGTCGCGGCGATGATGCGCACATCGACCTTGACCGGCACATGGCCGCCCACCCGGTAGAACTCGCCGTCGGCCAGTACCCGCAGCAGGCGGGTCTGGGTGTCGGCCGGCATGTCGCCGATCTCGTCGAGGAACAGCGTGCCGCCGTCGGCCTGCTCGAAGCGGCCGCGGCGCAGGTTGGCCGCACCGGTGAAGGCGCCTTTTTCATGGCCGAACAGCTCGGACTCCATCAGGTCCTTGGGAATGGCCGCCATGTTCAGGGCGATGAACGGCGATGCCGCGCGCGGGCTGTGGCGGTGCAGGGCGTGGGCGACCAGTTCTTTACCGGTACCGGATTCGCCGTTGATCAGCACGGTGATGTTGGAGTGGCTCAAGCGACCGATGGCGCGAAACACCTCCTGCATCGCCGGCGCCTCGCCGATGATTTCCGGGGTGCGGGTCAGGCTCGGGGCGACATCCAGGCCCTGTTGCTCCTGGGCATGCTGGTTGGCGCGCTTGACCAGCGAAACCGCCTCGTCGACGTCGAACGGCTTGGGCAGGTATTCGAAGGCACCGCCCTGGTAGGAGGCCACCGCGCTGTCGAGGTCGGAGTGGGCGGTCATGATGATCACCGGCAGGCGCGGGTGCTGTTCGCGAATCTGCGCCAGCAGATCCAGGCCGCTGGCGCCGGGCATGCGGATATCGGAAATGATCACGTCCGGCTGCTGGCGGGCCAGGCGGCTCATGACGCCGTCGGCACTGTCGAAGCTCTGGGTGGTCATGCCTTCCTGTTGCAGGGCTTTTTCCAGGACCCAGCGGATGGAGCGATCATCGTCGACGATCCAGACGGTTTCACTACGGCTCATGAGGCGGTGGCTCCTTGTTCCAGGGGCAGGAAGATCGAGAAGGTGGTGTGGCCCGGATGGCTGTCACATTCGATCAGGCCCTGGTGCTGGCTGATGATGTTCTGGGTAATGGCCAGGCCCAGCCCGGTGCCGTCCGGGCGGCCGCTGACCATGGGGTAGAAGATGGTTTCCTGCAGCTCGGCCGGTATGCCCGGACCGTTGTCGATGATCTCGACCTTGGCCACCAGGCGGTGGCGGGTGTGGCCTATGGTGAACTGGCGCATGGCCCGGCTGCGCAGGGTGATACGCCCCAGGCGCAGCTCGTTCTGGCCGCTGATGGCCTGCATGGCGTTGCGCACGATGTTGAGTACGGCCTGGATCATCTGCTCGCGGTCGATCAGCACGTCCGGCAGGCTCGGGTCGTAATCGCGCACCAGGGTGATGCCACCCTGGCTTTCGGCCTCGACCAGGCTGCAGACCCGTTCGAGCACTTCATGGATGTTGGTCATCGCCAGGGACGGCAGCTTGTTCGAGCCAAGCATGCGGTCGACCAGGTTACGCAGGCGGTCGGCCTCTTCGATGATCACATTGGTGTAGTCCTTCAGGCCATCCTCGGGCAGCTCCCGGGACAGCAACTGGGCCGCACCACGAATGCCGCCCAGCGGATTCTTGATCTCGTGGGCCAGGCCGCGCACCAGCATCTTGGTGGTTTCCTGCTTGGACAGCTGCGCCTCTTCCTTGGTGATGCGCAACAGCCGGTCGCGGGGGTGGACTTCGAGCAGCAGCAGGGTCTGGCCCTTGCTCAGGATCGGCGTCACCGCGTAGTCGACGGTCTGGGTCTGGCCGGTCAGCGAGGTCAGCTGGGCTTCACGCTTGGTGAACGGGTGCGCATGCTCCACCGCCAGGCGTAGGGAGTTGAGTGCTTCGGGGGATTCGGTGAACAACTCGCTGATGAATTGCCCATGGCTGCGCTGGCCGCTGATGGCCAGGAGCATTTCCGCTGCCGGGTTCATGTACTCGAGGCGCAGGTCGGCGTTGAGCAGGATGGTGGCAGTGGTCAGGTTGTCCAGTAGCAGTCGGTGCAGGGCATCGCTGATGGTCATGGGGTGTCTGTGACCTCTTTTGGCTCATGACGACTCCGGGGGTGCCAGGGTCGCGGGCGCTGGTTGTCTGCTGGTAACAAGAAAATGCAAAAAACAAACCAAGGCTCCGAAAAGAAGCGGAATTCCCGGATAAAGACCTGTAATTGCGCGAAAAACACCTAAAAAACGCTGGAGCGGCCAATTTTCTGAACCAAAATGGGCCGGTCAGTCTGCAAGCAGGTGGTTGAGTGCACCAATATAGAGCATAGGGGAAAAGTCGATGCATGCAGGCTGAAGGCTGCGGTGCCGAGAGCAGAAAACAAAAAGGCCTCCCGAAGGAGGCCTTTCTTGTTGCGTTACGCCGCTTGCGCGAGCGTCACTGGCTTAGCAGCTGTAGTACAGCTCGTATTCCAGTGGGTGTACGAAGGTGCGGACCTTGATTTCTTCTTCGCTCTTCAGGGCGATGTAGGCATCGATGAAGTCGTCGGAGAATACGCCGCCCTTGGTCAGGAACGCACGGCCCTTGTCCAGCTCTTCCAGGGCTTCTTTCAGGCTGCCGCAAACCTGTGGGATTTCCTTGGCCTCTTCAGGCGGCAGGTCGTACAGGTTCTTGTCGGCGGCATCGCCTGGGTGGATCTTGTTCTGGATACCGTCCAGACCAGCCATCAGCAGTGCAGCGAAGGCCAGGTACGGGTTGGCAGCCGGGTCCGGGAAGCGCGCTTCGATACGACGGGCTTTCGGGCTCGAAACGTAAGGAATACGGATCGAAGCGGAACGGTTGCGAGCCGAGTAGGCCAGCATGACCGGGGCTTCGAAGCCTGGGACCAGACGCTTGTAGGAGTTGGTCGACGGGTTGGTGAAGCCGTTCAGGGCCTTACCGTGCTTGATGATACCGCCGATGAAGTACAGGGCGGTGTCGGACAGGCCGGCATAGCCTTCGCCCGCGAAGGTGTTCTTGCCGTCTTTCCAGATCGACATGTGAACGTGCATGCCCGAGCCGTTGTCGCCGTACAGTGGCTTAGGCATGAAGGTAGCGGTGCGGCCGTAGGCGTCGGCAACGTTGTGCACGACATACTTCAGGGTCTGGACTTCGTCGGCTTTCTTCACCAGGGTGTTGAACTTGACGCCGATTTCGTTCTGGCCGGCAGTCGCCACTTCGTGGTGGTGAACTTCGACGGTCTGACCCATTTCTTCCAGTGCGTTGCACATGGCAGTACGGATTTCGTGGTCGTGGTCGAACGGCGGAACCGGGAAGTAGCCGCCTTTGACGCCTGGACGGTGGCCCTTGTTGCCGCCTTCGACGTCCTGGTCAGACATCCACGAGCCTTGCTCGGAGAAGATCTTGAACATGGAGCCGGAGATGTCGGACTTGAACTTCACTTCGTCGAAGATGAAGAACTCAGGCTCGGGACCGGCGAACACGGTGTCACCGATCATGGTGGCTTTCAGGTGCTCTTCGGCACGCTTGGCGATCGCACGTGGGTCGCGGTCGTAGCCTTGCATGCTCGAAGGCTCGATGATGTCGCAGACCAGGATCAGGGTCGGCTCTTCGGTGAACGGGTCCAGAACGGCGGTATCGTCAACCGGCATCAGGATCATGTCGGAAGCTTCGATGCCTTTCCAGCCAGCGATGGAGGAACCGTCGAACATCTTGCCGACTTCGAAGAAGTCGTCTTCCAGCGCATCGCGAGCTGGCATGGTCACGTGGTGCTGGGTGCCACGGGTGTCAGTGAAACGCAGGTCAATCCACTTGACGTCATGATCTTTGATGAGTTGAACCGACTTCGACATAGTGTCCTCCGGGTGGGGTAGAGCTTGCCTGTGCAGCCCTTTAATTTGGGTGATGCCGGGCGCGAATAGTCGGCCAAGGCAACCTGCCTCACAAGGGAGCAAATTGCATGCCAGTGCCCCGGTTTGGCATTTCTGCCCCATTCCTACGCGTTTCAGGGGGTTTTGGCCCGAGTGTCGGACAATTTTTGCACCCTGATGAGGCGTTATTTTGCTCTAGCGCACCATATCAGTGCATGCAAAACCTTCTGTACGATAATTGGTTAAACCTTGAACAATTTCCGCTATAATCCGCGCCCCACTTTTTTAGTCGGCAGCGCACGCACAGTTTTTCATGAAACTAATCGTAAAAGTCTTCCCGGAAATCACCATCAAGAGCCGCCCGGTTCGCAAGCGTTTCATCCGTCAGCTGGGCCGCAATATTCGCACCGTGCTCAAGGATCTCGATCCTGAGCTGGCGGTCGATGGTGTCTGGGACAACCTCGAGGTGGTCACCCGCATCGAGGACGAGAAAGTCCTGCGTGAGATGACCGAGCGCCTGACCTGCACCCCGGGCATTGCCCACTTCCTGCAGGTCGAAGAGTACCCGCTGGGCGATTTCGACGACATCGTTGCCAAGTGCAAGACTCACTTCGGCCACCTGCTGGCCGGCAAGCGCTTCTCCGTACGCTGCAAGCGTGGCGGTCACCACGACTTCACCTCGATGGACGTCGACCGTTATGTCGGCAGCCAGCTGCGCCAGCAGTGCGGTGCCGCCGGTATCGACCTGCGCAACCCCGAGGTCGAGGTGCGCATCGAGGTGCGCGACCAGCGCCTGTACGTGATCCACAGCCAGCACAAGGGCATCGGCGGCTACCCGCTGGGCGCCCTGGAGCAGACCCTGGTGCTGATGTCCGGTGGTTTCGACTCCACCGTGGCGGCCTACCAGATGATGCGTCGCGGCCTGATGACCCACTTCTGCTTCTTCAACCTCGGCGGCCGTGCCCACGAACTGGGGGTGATGGAAGTCGCCCACTACCTGTGGAAGAAATACGGCAGCAGCCAGCGCGTGCTGTTCATCAGCGTGCCGTTCGAGGAAGTGGTCGGCGAGATCCTCGGCAAGGTCGACAACAGCTATATGGGCGTGACCCTCAAGCGCATGATGCTGCGCGCGGCGGCGCAGATGGCCGATCGTCTGGAGATCGACGCGCTGGTCACCGGCGAGGCGATTTCCCAGGTCTCGAGCCAGACCCTGCCGAACCTGTCGATCATCGACCAGGCCACCGACAAGCTGGTGCTTCGCCCGCTGCTGGCCACCCACAAGCAGGACATCATCGACCAGGCCGAGGCGATCGGCACCGCCGACTTCGCCAAGCACATGCCTGAATACTGTGGCGTGATCTCGGTGAACCCGACCACCCACGCCAAGCGCCACCGCATCGAACATGAAGAGAAGCAGTTCGACATGGCGGTGCTGGAGCGCGCCCTGGAGCGCGCCCGCCTGATCGCCATCGATCATGTGATCGACGAACTGAGCCAGGACATCCAGGTCGAGGAAGTCGCCCAGGCGCTGGCCGGCCAGGTGGTGATCGACATCCGTCACCCGGATGCCCAGGAAGATGAACCGCTGGAACTGGAAGGCATCGAAGTGAAACTCATGCCGTTCTATGCGATCAACAGCCGCTTCAAGGAACTGGACCCAGCGCGCCAGTACCTGCTGTATTGCGACAAGGGCGTGATGAGTCGGCTGCATGCCCACCACCTGCTGAGCGAGGGACATGCCAATGTGCGTGTTTATCGTCCGGCATAAGACGCCGGGGCTGTATGGCGGAAGCATCCGCCATCGCCCTCCCGACCGCCGGGCAGTCTGAGCACCGTTCATTCATATTCGCCGCTTAAAATAGCGGCAACCCGAATCCTCTGATCGAGAAACACAAGTGATCGAAAATCTGCGTAACATCGCCATCATCGCCCACGTTGACCATGGTAAAACCACCCTCGTCGACAAACTCCTGCGCCAGTCCGGCACCCTGGAGCGTAACGAGCTCAACGACGAGCGCGTCATGGACTCCAACGACCAGGAAAAAGAGCGCGGTATTACCATTCTGGCGAAAAACACCGCCATCAACTGGAACGGCTACCACATCAACATCGTCGACACCCCCGGCCACGCCGACTTCGGTGGCGAGGTTGAGCGTGTAATGTCGATGGTCGACTCCGTGCTGCTGCTGGTCGACGCCCAGGACGGCCCGATGCCGCAAACCCGCTTCGTGACCAAGAAGGCCTTCGAAGCCGGTCTGAAGCCAATCGTCGTGATCAACAAGGTCGACCGTCCGGGCGCGCGTCCTGACTGGGTTCTGGACCAGATCTTCGACCTGTTCGACAACCTCGGTGCCACCGACGAACAGCTGGACTTCAAAGTCGTCTACGCCTCGGCCCTGAACGGCATCGCCGGTCTGGACCACACCGAAATGGGCGAAGACATGACCGCGCTGTACCAGTCGATCATCGACAACGTACCGGCGCCGGCTGTTGACCGTGACGGTCCGTTCCAGATGCAGATCTCCGCACTGGACTACAACAGCTTCCTGGGTGTTATCGGCGTTGGCCGTATCGCCCGTGGTCGCGTCAAGCCGAACACCCCGGTCGTCGCCATCGACACCGACGGCAAGAAGCGCAACGGTCGTATCCTCAAGCTGATGGGTCACCACGGTCTGCACCGCGTTGACGTCGAAGAAGCCCAGGCCGGCGACATCGTCTGCATCAGCGGTTTCGACGAGCTGTTCATCTCCGACACCCTGTGCACCCCTGACGTTGTCGAGGCGATGAAGCCGCTGACCGTCGACGAGCCGACCGTTTCGATGACCTTCCAGGTCAACGACTCGCCGTTCTGCGGTAAGGAAGGCAAGTTCGTCACCAGCCGTAACATCAAGGAACGTCTGGACAAAGAGCTGCTGTACAACGTGGCACTGCGCGTTGAAGAAGGCGACTCGGCTGACAAGTTCAAGGTTTCCGGCCGTGGTGAGCTGCACCTGTCGGTTCTGATCGAAACCATGCGTCGTGAAGGCTTCGAGATGGCTGTAGGCCGTCCTGAAGTAATCATCCGCGAAGTAGGCGGCGTCAAGCAGGAGCCGTTCGAGAACGTCACCATCGACATCCCTGAAGAATCCCAGGGCAAGGTCATGGAAGAAATGGGCCTGCGTAAGGGCGACCTGACCAACATGGCGCCGGATGGCAAGGGCCGTGTACGTCTGGAATACAACATTCCAGCCCGTGGTCTGATCGGTTTCCGTAACCAGTTCCTGACCCTGACCAACGGTGCCGGCATCCTGACCTCGATCTTCGATCGCTACGACACCATGAAGTCCGGCCAGATGTCCGGCCGTCTGAACGGCGTACTGGTTTCGGTCGAGACCGGCAAGGCCCTGACCTACTCCCTGGAAACCCTGCAGGCGCGCGGCAAGCTGTTCGTCGAGCACGGCCAGGAGATCTACAACGGTCAGATCATCGGTCTGAACAGCCGTGACAACGACCTGGGCGTGAACCCGACCAAAGGCAAGAAGCTCGACAACATGCGTGCTTCGGGCAAGGACGAGACCATTGCCCTGGTTCCGCCGGTTCGTCACACCCTGGAACAGGCCCTGGAATTCATCCAGGACGACGAGCTGTGCGAAGTCACGCCTAAGTCGATCCGTCTGCGTAAGAAGATCCTCGACGAAGGCGAGCGTACCCGCGCTGCCAAGAAAGCCAAGGCTAACTAAGCCCGGCTGAACGAAAACGCCCCCGGTCGCAAGACCGGGGGCGTTTTTGTTTGTCTGGAACTACCGGTGGGAGCAGCCGGTGGGAGCGGGCTTGCCCCGCGATTGCGGGTTGTCAGTCACATCGCATCGCGGGGCAAGCCCGCTCCCACAGCAAGTCCGCTCCTGCTAGCGGCGAGCCACCGGCTTGGGGATATACGCGCAATACCCCGGGCGCGGCCCGATTCGCGGGTGGTTGCGGCAGGTGTCCGGGCGAGTTTCATAAATGGTGCACAGGCGGCTCTTGCGGTCCAGATAGATGCAGTCGTCGTTGCTCATCTGCGCCAGGGTGAAGATGCCCGATTTCTGGTTGAAGCGCTGGATGATCCCGTCTTTCTGCAAGCGCTTGGCAATGTTCTTCGGCGGTTCGCCCACCTCGAACTCATCCACCACACCCATGCGGATCAGGTCTTTAATCTTCACTTCCGTCGGCAAGGTGCAGCAGGTCGAGTTGCAGCCCCCGCACATATGGCTTTGGTACTTCTGCCAGGTCTCCAGGCGGTCGACTTCGGCGGCGGCAATCAGGGTCGGTTTCATCAGGTTCTGGTTATAGATGTTCGGTTGGGCGCGCGATCATACCGGAGTTGGTCAAAATGTGAACAACCATTTGCCGGTTCTCACGCCAACGGGTACCGCTTTTGCACAGAAACTCCAGAACCCGCACTGTCGCTCCGTGTCGAACCGTCTAGGCTGAGAAATCTCCATCCGCATTCGTCAACTTGATCGAGGACGTCGCATGTCTCAGGAACCACTCGCTCGTGACGCAGAGGTGGCCGCTTTTCGCACCGCTGTACTGGATAAATTGACCTACGCGGTCGGCAAGGACCCGGAGCACGCCTTCGAACATGACTGGTTCGAGGCCATCGCCCTGGCAGCCCGTGATCACATGGTCGATCACTGGATGGACCACACCCGGCAGATTTATCGCAAGAGCCAGAAGCGGGTGTACTACCTGTCCCTGGAGTTTCTCATCGGTCGCTTGCTGTATGACAGCCTGAGCAACCTCGGCCTGCTGGAGATCGCCCGCGAGGCGCTGAGCGGGCTGGATGTCGACCTGGAGCGGATCCGCCTGCTGGAGCCGGATGCGGCCCTGGGCAATGGCGGTCTCGGTCGGTTGGCGGCCTGTTTCATGGAAAGCATGTCGACCCTGGGTATCGCTGCCCACGGCTATGGCATCCGCTACGAGCACGGTCTGTTCCGCCAGGCGGTGGTCGATGGCTGGCAGCAGGAGCAGACCGAGAACTGGCTGGATTTCGGCAACCCCTGGGAGTTCGAGCGGGCCGAGGTGATCTACCCGATCAGCTTCGGCGGCAGCGTCGAAACCGTGCATGACGCCAATGGCCAGCAGCGCCAGGTGTGGTGGCCCGCCGAGACGGTGCGGGCGGTGGCCTACGACACACCGGTGGTCGGCTGGCGCGGCGCCAGCGTCAATACCCTGCGCCTGTGGCGTGCACGGGCGCTGGAAGAGCTGCACCTGGAGCGCTTCAACGCCGGCGACCACCTGGGTGCCGTGGCTGAAGTGGCGCGTGCCGAAAGCATCTCGCGGGTCCTGTATCCGGCCGACAGCACCGAGGCCGGCCAGGAGCTGCGCCTGCGCCAGGAGTACTTCTTTGTCTGCGCTTCCTTGCAGGACCTGCTGCGGCGCCACCTGAACATGCACGACAACCTGCTCAACCTGCCGCAGCAGGCGGCGATCCAGCTCAACGACACGCACCCCTCGATCGCCGTGGCCGAACTGATGCGCCTGCTGGTCGACCAGCATGAAGTGCCCTGGGACACCGCCTGGCAACTGACCGTCGACACCCTGGCCTACACCAACCACACCTTGCTGCCCGAGGCCCTGGAAACCTGGCCGGTCGGCCTGATGGAGCGCATGCTGCCGCGGCACATGCAGATCATCTACCTGATCAACGCCTTCCATATCGACGCCCTGCGAGCCAAGGGCATCCACGATTTCGACGTGCTGCGCGCGGTGTCGCTGATCGAGGAAGACAACGGCCGCCGGGTGCGCATGGGCAACCTGGCCTTTCTCGGTTCGCACAGCGTCAACGGTGTATCGGCGCTGCACAGCAAGCTGATGCGCAGCACGGTGTTTGCCGAGATGCACAAGCTCTACCCGCAGCGGATCAACAACAAGACCAATGGCATCACCTTCCGCCGCTGGCTGTACCAGGCCAACCCGGCACTCACCGCCATGCTGGTCGAGGCCCTCGGCGACGCCGTGCTGGATGACCCGCAGAACCGTCTCAAGGCGCTTGAGCCGTTCGCCGACAAGCCCGCGTTCTGCAAGCAGTTCGCCGAGCAGCGCCTGCGCAGCAAGCGCGCCCTGGCCAACCTGATCCAGGAGCGCCTGGGCATCACCGTCAACCCGCAGGCGCTGTTCGATGTGCAGGTCAAACGGATCCACGAGTACAAGCGCCAATTGCTCAACCTGTTGCACACCGTGGCCCTGTACCAGGCGATCCGGGCCGAGCCCGGGGTCAACTGGGTGCCACGGGTCAAGCTGTTCGCCGGCAAGGCGGCGGCCAGTTATCACCAGGCCAAGCTGATCATCAAACTGAGCAACGACATCGCCCGGGTGGTGAACAACGACCCGACCGTGCGCGGCCTGCTCAAGGTGGTGTTCCTGCCCAACTACAACGTCAGCCTGGCCGAGAGCATCATCCCGGCGGCCGACCTGTCCGAGCAGATCTCCACCGCCGGTTACGAGGCCTCGGGCACCAGCAACATGAAGTTCGGCCTCAATGGTGCGCTGACCATCGGCACCTTGGATGGCGCCAACGTGGAAATGTGCGAGCAGGTCGGCGCCGAGAACATGTTCATCTTCGGCCTCAGCGCCCAGCAGGTGGAGTCGAGAAAACGCAGTGGCGACTTTGGTGCCAGCGCCGCCATTGCCGCTTCCAGCCGGCTCGGCGATGTGCTCCAGGCGATTCGCGGCGGGGTGTTTTCGCCGGATGATCCGGCGCGCTACACGGGGCTGGTCGATGCGCTGGTGGCCCATGACCGCTTCCTGGTCTGCGCCGATTTCGATGCCTACTGGGACGCCCAGCAGCGCGTCGAGGCGCTCTGGCACGATCCGGCGCAGTGGTGGCGCATGGCGGTGCTCAACACCGCGCGCATGGGCTGGTTCTCTTCGGACCGGACCATTCGCGAGTACGCGACGCAGATCTGGAAGGCCCTGGACTAAGCTGTGGTGGATGGCCCGGGGGCGATGAACTCTCGGGCCAATGTGCCGTCTGATCGATCAAGCGTGTCTGATGACTCGCTAGCGCTTCACTCTCCCTGTAAACTGCGTGGGTTTTTATTACCCCATTCTTCGGAGCCTTACATGTCCCGCGTTACCCTGAGTCGCTATTTGATTGAGCAGACCCGCAGCAACAGCACCCCTGCCGATCTGCGCTTCCTGATCGAAGTGGTAGCGCGTGCGTGCAAGGAAATCAGCCACAACGTTTCCAAAGGCGCCCTTGGCGGCGTCCTGGGCAGCATGGGCACCGAAAACGTGCAGGGCGAAGTCCAGAAGAAACTGGACGTGATTTCCAACGATATCCTGCTCGAAGCCAACGAATGGGGCGGCCACCTGGCCGGCATGGCGTCCGAAGAAATGGACAACGCCTACCAGATCCCGGGCAAGTACCCTAAAGGCGCCTACCTGCTGGTCTTCGACCCGCTGGACGGTTCGTCGAACATCGACGTCAACGTTTCGGTCGGCACCATCTTCTCGGTACTGCGTTGCCCCAATGAGTACCTGAGCCAGAACGAAAGCCTCAACGAGCAGGCCTTCCTGCAGCCGGGCACCAAGCAGGTTGCCGCCGGTTATGCGATCTACGGCCCGCAGACCATGCTGATCCTGACCCTGGGCAACGGCGTCAAGGGCTTCACCCTGGACCGCGAACTGGGCAGCTTCGTACTGACCCACGAGAACATCAAGGTGCCGGAAACCACCGCCGAATTCGCCATCAACATGTCCAACCAGCGTCACTGGGAAGCCCCGGTCAAGCGCTACGTCGGCGAGTTGCTCGAAGGCGAGACCGGCCCGCTGAAAAAGAACTACAACATGCGCTGGATCGCCTCGATGGTTGCCGACGTGCACCGCATCCTGACCCGTGGCGGCCTGTTCATGTACCCACGCGATGCCCGCGAGCCTTCCAAGCCGGGCAAGCTGCGCCTGATGTACGAAGCCAACCCGATGTCCTTCATCATCGAACAGGCCGGCGGTGCCTCCACCGACGGCAAACAGCGCATCCTCGACATCCAGCCCGAGAGCCTGCACCAGCGCGTAGCGGTGTTCCTCGGCTCCAAGCAGGAAGTCGAACGCGTTACCGGTTATCACCAGGAGTAAGTCATGCTCGCACCTTGGCAGCCGTTACTGGAATGGTGGTTCGGATGGGGCACCAGCCCCCAGGACGTCGCTGACGAGAAGGGCACCTTGTGGTTCGGCAAGCACCACGACGACGAAGCGCGCGAGCTTTTCGGCGACCTGGTTGCCCAAGCCCTGGCCGGTGGCCTCGATGAGTGGCTGCAATGCCCGCAGGGCTGGCTGGGCCTGGTGCTGCTGCTGGACCAGTTGCCGCGCATGATCCACCGCGACACGCCGCACGCCTTCGATGGCGACCGGCGTGCGCAGGTGGTGGTGATGCAAGGCCTGCAGAAGAAGTGGGACTTCCAGCTGCTGCCCATCCAGCGGGTGTTCATCCTGCTGGCGCTGGAGCATGCCGAGGTGTTGGACTGGCAGAACCTGAGCGTCGAGCGCTACCAGGAATTGCTGGACGAGCAGCCGGAGCAGTCGCGCCGACTGTTCGAAGGCTTTCTCGACTACGCCGAGCAGCACCAGCGGGTGATTGCCCGCTTTGGTCGCTTCCCGCATCGCAATCTACTGCTGAATCGGCCGAGTACCGATGAGGAAATGGATTTTCTGCTGGAGCCGGGTTCCCGGTTCTAAGGCGGATTCGATCGCGGGGCAAGCCCGCTCCCACAGGATTCAACCATGCCCTGTGGGAGCGGGCTTGCCCCGCGATGCGGTCAAATCCTGAAACTGCCCACCAGATGCTTCAACCGCTCGACCTGATGCTCCAGGTCGTTGCAGGCCCGCAACGTCGCCTGCAGGTTCTCCACCCCTTCCTGATTCAGCGTATTGATCTCGGTGATGTCGACATTGATCGACTCGACCACGGCCGTCTGCTCTTCGGTGGCGGTGGCGACCGACTGGTTCATGCCGTCGATCTCGCCGATGCGCTGGGTCACGCTGCCCAGGCGCTCACCGGCCTGGTTGGCGATGCCGACGCTGTGCTGGCTGTGGCTCTGGCTTTCGGTCATGGTGCTGACCGCCACACGGGCGCCGGCCTGTAGTTCTTCAATGATGCGCTGAACCTGCTGGGCCGAGTCCTGGGTACGGTGGGCGAGGTTGCGCACTTCGTCGGCGACCACCGCGAATCCGCGACCGGCCTCGCCGGCACGGGCAGCCTCGATGGCGGCGTTGAGCGCCAGCAGGTTGGTCTGCTGGGAGATGCCGCTGATCACTTCGAGGATCTGGCCGATGTTCACCGTGTTGGCGTTCAGGGTTTCGATGTTGCCGCACGAATCGCTGATCTTCGCCGACAGCTGGTTCATCACCTCGATGGTCTGTTCGACCACTTGCTGGCCATCTTCAGCCAGGTTACGGGCCTCGCTGGAGTGCTGGGAGGCGAGGGCAGCGTTCTGGGCGATTTCCTGGGCGGCGGCGCCCAGCTGGTTGATTGCTGCGGCGACGCTGCTGGTGCGACTCGATTGCTGGTCGGCGTTGTGGATCGAGGCATTGGAGGCGCTGACCACGCGCAGGGCCACTTCGTTGACCTGGCCGCTGGCCGAGGCCACTTCGCGGATCGACTCGTGGATACGTTCGACGAAGCGGTTGAACGACTGGCCGAGGCTGCCGAATTCATCCTGGGCGTGGATGCGCAGGCGGCGGGTGAGGTCGCCTTCGCCTTCGGCGATATCGTGCATGGCCCGGCCCATGACGTGCAGCGGCTCCATCAGCACGCGGATCAGCACACCGAGCAGGGCGATGATGATCAGCACCGCAATCACCGTGGCAACGATGGCCGAGGTGCGCAGTTCGCTGAGCATGGCAAAGGCGAAGTCCTGGTCGAGCACCAGGGCGACGTACCAGTCGGCCGAAGGCACGCCGTTGACCTTGGTAAAGGTGATGAACTGCTTGCGGCCATCGACCTCGGCCTCCTTGAGCCCGCTGCCGATCCGCGGGGTGTGTTGCGGATAGGCCTCTTCGAGGTTTTTCAGCACCAGCTTGGCATCCGGGTGCACCAGGATCTTGCCGTCGCCGTTGACGATGAAGGCCTGGCCGTGACCGTCGAAGTTCAGCGCATTGATGATCGCGCTGATGCTGTCCAGGTCGGTATCGGCACCGCTGACACCGATCAGGCGACCCTGGTGCTGCACCGGGGTGGCCAGGGTGATGACCAGCTTGTTCGCCGACACCGAGATGTAGGGTTCAGTGACGATGGTCTGGCCGGCGCTGCTGGCGGCCTTGTACCAGCCGCGCACGCGCGGGTCGTAGTCGGCGGCGCGGTTACCTTGCGGCACCGACTGCATGGCGCCGTCCTGGCCGCCGAAGTAGGTCAGCAGGAAGTTGCTGCCGTACACCGGCAGGTTGAGGCTGCGGGTCAGGCTGTCCTTGCCGGGGCCATCGATGGCGACTTGCTGGGACAGCGACTGCAGGATCTGCATGCGGCTTTGCAGCCAGGTCTGGATATTGCTGCTGGTCAGGCTGCCGAGTTCCTGCATCGAGGATTCGGTGTTGGCCAGCAGGGTCTGGCGCTGGCGGTAGTCATTGAACAGGATGAAACAGGTGAAGGCGACCGCGACCACCAGGGCGGCGGCGAGCAGGATCTTGTGGCTGAACTTCAGGTTTTTTGTCATTGCGGGGGTCTGTCTGCACAAGGCGGGTCTACGGAGGAGGGCGCGGCAATCGGTCGCAGCGCCTTCCTGTGTCGTCCGCTGCGGGCAAAAGATTAATCCGATATCGATCCAGGCGACCAAAGGCATGGATCTGGCGCAAGGAAAGGCCGGTGGCCAGGGAACCTGCGGCGGTTTTGCCCTTCTAAGCTGTCGGTAGGCCACTGCGCCTGCGCCCTCATGTCCAGGAGTGACCTTTCATGTCGTTGCGTTCCCTCGCCCTGCTGTCCTTGTGCGTGTTTCTGACTGCGTGCAACAAGATCAACCAGGAAAACTACTCACACATCAAGACCGGCATGGCCAAGGCCGAGGTCGAGCAGCTGCTCGGCAGCCCCAAGGAATGTTCCGGCGCCCTGGGCATGTCCAGCTGCACCTGGGGTGACGACAAGGCCTTCATCAGCGTGCAATACGCCGCCGACAAGGTGCTGATGTATTCCGGGCAGGGACTCAAATGAAACGTCTACACCTGTTGCTGGCGCTGTGTGCCGGCCTGATCCTGGGTGGCTGCGCCAACTCGGGCACGGGGCCGGTACCGCCCAAGACAGTCGAGAAGGTCGACCTCAAGCGTTACCAGGGCAAATGGTTCGAGCTGGCGCGCCTGCCCATGTACTTCCAGCGTGACTGCGCCCAGTCCGAGGCACACTACAACGTCAAGCCCGATGGCTCGCTCGGAGTACTCAACCGTTGCCTGACCCGCGAGGGCGAGTGGCAGGAAGTCAGCGGTAGTGCAACACCACAGGTGCCGGGCAAGACCGACAAGCTCTGGGTGGAATTCGACACCTGGTTCTCGAAAGTGCTGCCGGGCGGCATCAAGGGTGACTATTGGGTGCTCTATATCGGCGACGGCTACCAGACGGCGCTGGTCGGCAACCCGGATCGCAAGTACCTGTGGATCCTCTCGCGCAAGCCGACGATTCCGGCACTGGAGCGCGAAAGCTTGCTGGCCAAGGCGCGGCAGCAGGGCTACGACACCACTCGCCTGATCTGGCGCGTGGCGGACAAGGACATGGTCGCCCACACGCCTTGAGGGCCCATCGCGGGGCAAGCCCGCTCCCACAGACGGTGTGGGAGCGGGCTTGCCCCGCGATAGCTCAACCCAGCAATTCCCGCAGAACCCCGGCAAACGCCTGGGCGCTTTCTTCCTCATCGGCATGGCGCCCCTGGCGCACTACCCACTGGCCGTTGACCATCACATCGCGCACCTGGCGGTCGCTGCCGGCAAACAGCCAGCGATTGAGAATGCCATCGCCGCTGGCGGTGGCCAGGTACGGGTCGTTGCCGTCGAGCACCAGCCAGTCGGCACGCTTGCCAACGCTCAGCTCGCCAATGGCTTGCCCCAGCGCCTGGGCACCGCCGCTCAGGGCGGCATCGTACAGCGTGCGTCCGACCATCGGCTGATCGCTGCCATACAGGCGGTTGCGCCGTTGGTCGCGCAGGCGCTGGCCGTACTCCAGCCAGCGCAGTTCCTCGACCACGCTCAGTGATACATGACTGTCCGAGCCGATCCCCAGGCGACCGCCCTGGGCCAGGTAGTCCACCGCCGGGAAGATACCGTCGCCCAGGTTGGCTTCGGTGGTCAGGCACAGGCCGGCAATCGCGCCGCTGCGGGCCATCAGGGTGACTTCGTCGGGCTCGGCGTGGGTGGCGTGTACCAGGCACCAGCGTTGATCGACTTCGGTATTTTCATACAGCCATTGCAGCGGCCGGCGTCCGCTCCAGGCCAGGCAGTCGTCGACTTCCTTTTGCTGTTCGGCAATGTGGATATGCACCGGGCAGGCCTTGTCGCTGGCGGCCATGACCTGGGCGATCTGCTCCGGAGTGACGGCGCGCAGCGAGTGGAAGCACAGGCCCAGTTGCTGGGCGGGTTGCTCGGCCAGCAGCGGCGCCAGCTGCTGCTGTAGCTTGAGGTACTGCTCGGTGCTGTTGATAAAGCGCCGCTGGCCGTCGTTCGGTGCCTGGCCGCCGAAGCCTGCGTGGCTGTACAGCACCGGCAACAGGGTCAGGCCGATACCGCTGGCACGGGCTGCCTGGCTGATGCGCAACGACAGTTCGGCCGGGTCGGCATAGGCCTTGCCCTGGGTGTCGTGGTGCACGTAATGGAATTCGGCCACCGAGGTGTAGCCGGCCTTGAGCATCTCGATGTACAGCTGCCGGGCGATGACCTGCAACTGCTCGGGGCTGATCTTGCCGACCAGGCGGTACATCAGTTCACGCCAGGTCCAGAAGCTGTCATTGGGATTGCCCGCCACTTCCGCAAGCCCCGCCATGGCGCGCTGGAAGGCGTGCGAGTGCAGGTTGGGCATGCCTGGCAGCAGCGGGCCGGCCAGGCGCTCGGCGCCTGCGGCCGAGCCGCCGGCCTGGATACTGGCCAGCAAGCCATCGGCGCCGACCTCGATTCGGACGTTTTCGGCCCAGCCGCCAGGGAGCAACGCACGTTCGGCAAAGAAGACGGACATCGACACGGCACCTCGTTGTGATTATTTGTATATACATATACAGACGTTTGCCTGCTGGGTAAACTCCGGCAAGCTACCGTTCATTCAACCGAGAAGGACATTTATCGTGCCGACACCTCCTGTCTCCGCGCTGGTTGCCCAGATGGGCGAGGG
Organism: Pseudomonas sp. BJa5; assembly: GCF_030272875.2. NCBI lineage: Bacteria > Pseudomonadati > Pseudomonadota > Gammaproteobacteria > Pseudomonadales > Pseudomonadaceae > Pseudomonas > Pseudomonas sp. BJa5. The sequence goes on along the minus strand of NZ_JALRNG020000016.1, from coordinate 19,034 downwards.
GCCGGCGCCGCTGTATGCCCGGGTCAAGCAGATGATCGCCCTGCAGATCCAGAACGGCAGCTGGCCGCCGCACCATCGCGTGCCGTCGGAAAGCGAGCTGGTCAGCCAGCTGGGCTTCAGCCGCATGACCATCAACCGCGCCCTGCGCGAACTGACTGCCGAAGGCTTGCTGGTGCGCATGCAGGGCGTCGGCACCTTCGTCGCCGAACCCAAGACCCGCTCGGCGCTGTTCGAGGTCAACAACATTGCCGACGAGATCGCCGCCCGCGGCCACCAGCACACTTGTCAGGTGATTACCCTGGCCGAAGAGGCCGCCGGCTCCGAGCGCGCCCTGGCCCTGGACATGCGCGAAGGCCAGCGGGTGTTTCACTCGTTGATCGTGCACTACGAAAACGGCATTGCCGTGCAAATCGAAGATCGCTTCGTCAATGCACAGATCGCCCCGGACTACCTCAAGCAGGACTTCACCCGGCAGACGCCCTACGCCTATCTGTCCCAGGTCGCACCGCTGACCGAGGGCGAGCACGTGGTCGAGGCGATTCTCGCCGAGCCGGAAGAATGCCGTCTGCTGCAAATCGAAGAGGGCGAACCGTGCCTGCTGATCCGCCGCCGTACCTGGTCGGGGCGTCAGCCGGTGACGGCCGCTCGTCTGATTCATCCCGGATCCCGTCACCGTCTTGAAGGACGCTTCAGCAAATGAGCCAGTTGCAGGTATTACGCGCCAAAGACTATCCCCGCATGCCCTGGAAGAACGGCGGCGGCAGCACCGAAGAAATCACCCGCGATGGCGGTGAAGGCCTGGAAGGCTTCGGCTGGCGCCTGTCGATCGCCGACATCGGCGAGTCGGGCGGATTCTCCAGTTTCGCCGGCTACCAGCGGATCATCACCGTGCTGCAGGGCGAGGGCATGCAGTTGCAGGTCGATGGTCAGGCGGCCCGGCCGCTACTGCCGTTCGATGCCTTTGCCTTTAAAGGTGAAAGCCAGGTCAGCTGCCGTTTGCTCGGCGGGGCCATTCGTGACTTCAACCTGATCTACGCACCGCAACGTTACCGCGCGCGCCTGCAGTGGTTCAGCGAGCCGACCCGGCTGTTCAGTTCCGCCGACACCGTGCTGCTGTTCAGCGCCCAGGGTGCGTTGAGCCTGGGCCTCAGCGGCCACCCACAACAGCAACTGGGCCTGTACGACTGCGCTCAGTTGACCGGCAACCAGCAACTGCTGGAGCTGGAAACCGATGGCCGTTGCTGTGTCATCGAGCTGTCAGACGTTTCCCGGTAACGCACTTTTCTCCACACGCTGTTACCGAATGCCCCAAGGTGGCGCAATGCCGCCTTGGTTGTCTCTCCCCCTCGCGACACCCTCCAAACACTTTTCGAAACCCTCAAGGCCTTGATTTTCCTGGTCTGGACTCATCAGTCACGTTTTTCTTCCAGGTTGTATAGGCAACTTGGCCGCTCAATTGCATATGCTTGTATGTACAAGTAAAGATGTGTGCGTATAAGTGGACAGGCCATCCCTTCTGCGCTGTTGAAGCCGCCCTATGACCCCTGCCGGGTCGGGTTTGAATCGATCGCTTGAGGAGCCCTTTTCGTGACTGACAACAACCTGAACAAATTCCGTGACGTCGAAATCCGCGCCCCGCGCGGTAACAAGCTGACTGCGAAGAGCTGGCTGACCGAAGCGCCGCTGCGCATGCTGATGAACAACCTCGACCCGGAAGTGGCAGAGAACCCGAAAGAACTGGTGGTGTACGGTGGCATCGGCCGTGCCGCGCGCAACTGGGCCTGCTACGACAAGATCGTCGAAAGCCTGACCAACCTGAATGACGACGAAACCCTGCTGGTGCAGTCGGGCAAGCCGGTCGGCGTGTTCAAGACCCACGCCAACGCCCCGCGCGTGCTGATCGCCAACTCCAACCTGGTACCGCACTGGGCCAACTGGGAACACTTCAACGAACTGGATGCCAAGGGCCTGGCCATGTACGGCCAGATGACCGCCGGCAGCTGGATCTACATCGGCAGCCAGGGCATCGTCCAGGGCACCTACGAAACCTTCGTCGAAGCCGGTCGCCAGCACTACAACGGCAGCCTCAAGGGCAAGTGGGTCCTGACCGCGGGCCTGGGCGGCATGGGCGGTGCCCAGCCACTGGCCGCAACCCTGGCCGGCGCCTGCTCGTTGAACATCGAATGCCAGCAGAGCCGCATCGACTTCCGCCTGAGCAGCCGTTATGTCGACGAGCAGGCCAAGGACCTGGACGACGCTCTGGCACGCATCGCCAAGTACACCGCCGAAGGCAAGGCCATCTCCGTCGCCCTGCTGGGCAACGCTGCCGAAATCCTGCCTGAGCTGATCAAGCGTGGCGTGCGCCCGGACATGGTCACCGACCAGACCAGCGCCCACGACCCGCTCAATGGCTACCTGCCAGCCGGCTGGACCTGGGAGCAGTACCGCGACCGTGCGCAGACCGAACCGGCTGCCGTGGTCAAGGCCGCCAAGCAATCGATGGCCGTGCACGTCAAGGCCATGCTCGAGTTCCAGAAGCAGGGCATCCCGACCTTCGACTACGGTAACAACATCCGCCAGATGGCCAAGGAAGAGGGCGTGAGCAACGCGTTCGACTTCCCGGGCTTCGTACCGGCCTACATCCGTCCGCTGTTCTGCCGCGGTATCGGTCCGTTCCGCTGGGCGGCACTGTCGGGTAACGCCGAGGACATCTACAAGACCGACGCCAAGGTCAAGGAACTGATCCCGGACGACGCCCACCTGCACAACTGGCTGGACATGGCCCGCGAGCGCATCAGCTTCCAGGGCTTGCCGGCACGTATCTGCTGGGTTGGCCTGGGTCTGCGTGCCAAGCTGGGCCTGGCGTTCAACGAAATGGTCCGTCGCGGCGAGCTGTCGGCACCGATCGTCATCGGCCGCGACCACCTGGACTCCGGCTCGGTCTCCAGCCCGAACCGCGAAACCGAAGCCATGCGTGATGGTTCCGACGCCGTTTCCGACTGGCCGCTGCTCAACGCCCTGCTCAACACCGCCAGCGGCGCGACCTGGGTCTCGCTGCACCACGGTGGTGGCGTCGGCATGGGCTTCTCCCAGCATTCGGGCATGGTTATCGTCTGTGACGGTACCGACGAGGCTGCCGAGCGTATCGCCCGCGTTCTGACCAACGACCCGGGAACCGGTGTGATGCGTCACGCCGATGCCGGTTACCAGATCGCCATCGATTGTGCCAAAGAGCAGGGCCTGAACCTGCCGATGATCACCGGCTGATCCGAGGGCTGCTTGCAGCCCATCGCGGGACAAGCCCGCTCCCACAGAAGCAGCACCACCTCCTCTGTGGGAGCGGGCTTGCCCCGCGATGAGGCCTCTAGCACCGACATCGTTTCATGGAAAAGGGACGATCGCTCGCATGGCCGCGTTTGCCACTGGACTGCCGATATCCACTTTCATGTTTGGGAGCGTCACCTGATGAAAATGACCAAGACCCTGCTCGCGTCGCTGTTCGCCGTTGGCCTGCTCGGCAGCGCCGGCGCCCAGGCGGCCACCTGGTGTGAATCCGGCAAGCCGGTGAAATTCGCCGGGTTGAACTGGGAAAGCGGCATGTTGCTGACCGACGTGATGCAGTTCGTGCTGGACAAGGGCTACGGCTGCAAGACCGACAGCCTGCCGGGCAACTCCATCACCATGGAGAACGCCCTGGGTACCAACGATATCCAGGTCTTCGCCGAAGAGTGGGTAGGTCGCAGTGAGGTCTGGAAGAAGGCCGAGGCGGCCGGCAAGGTGGTCGGCGTCGGTTCGCCCGTGGTCGGTGCGGCCGAAGGCTGGTATGTGCCGCGCTACGTGATCGAAGGCGATGCCAAGCGCAAGCTCGAGGCCAAGGCGCCTGAGCTCAAGGGTATTGCTGACCTGGGCAAATACGCCGAAGTCTTCCGCGATCCGGAAGAGCCAGGCAAAGGTCGTTTCTACAACTGTCCGGCCGGCTGGACCTGCGAGCTGGATAACAGCCGCATGCTCAAGGACTACGGCCTGGAAGACAAATTCACCAACTTCCGCCCGGGCACCGGCCCGGCGCTGGATGCTGCGGTATTGTCGAGCTACAAGCGCGGCGAACCGATCCTGTTCTACTACTGGTCGCCCACCCCGCTGATGGGTCAGGTCGACCTGGTCAAGCTGGAAGAAAAACCCGGCGTGGACAACAGCGTGTCGATCAAGGTCGGCCTGTCCAAGACCTTCCACGACGAGGCGCCCGAGCTGGTCGCGGTGCTGGAGAAGGTCAACATGCCGATCGATTTGCTCAACCAGAACCTGGCCCGCATGGCCAAGGACCGCATCGAATCGCCGGCACTGGCCAAGATCTTCCTCAAGGAACATCCTGAAGTCTGGCATGCATGGGTCAGCGAAGACGCCGCGAAGAAAATCGAAGCAGCGCTCTGAGCTTCCACTTCTACCTGATGAGTGAACCCTATGTTTCCCGAAAACTTTACCTTCTCCATCGCTGACTGGGTCAATGGCTGGGTCGATGCGCTGGTGACCAACTACGGCGATGTGTTCCGGCACATCTCCGACACCCTGCTCTGGGCCATCGTCAACCTCGAAGGCCTGCTGCGGGCAACGCCCTGGTGGCTGATGCTGGGCCTGGTGGCAGTCATTGCCTGGCACGCTACCCGTCGGATCCTGCCGACCGTGGTCATCGCCGGCCTGTTGTTCCTGGTCGGCATGGTTGGCCTGTGGGACAAACTGATGCAAACCCTGGCGCTGATGCTGGTGGCCACGCTGATTTCGGTGCTGGTGGGCGTCCCCCTGGGGATCCTCTCGGCCCGCAGCAACCGCCTGCGTGCGGTGCTGATGCCGATGCTCGACATCATGCAGACCATGCCCAGCTTCGTGTACCTGATTCCGGTGCTGATGCTGTTCGGCCTGGGCAAGGTGCCGGCGATCTTCGCCACCGTGATCTACGCCGCGCCACCGCTGATCCGCCTGACCGACCTGGGTATCCGCCAGGTGGACGGCGAAGTCATGGAAGCGATCAACGCCTTCGGCGCCAACCGCTGGCAGCAACTGTTCGGCGTGCAACTGCCGCTGGCCCTGCCAAGCATCATGGCCGGCATCAACCAGACCACCATGATGGCCCTGTCGATGGTGGTGATCGCCTCGATGATCGGCGCCCGTGGCCTGGGTGAGGACGTGCTGATCGGCATCCAGACCCTGAACGTCGGTCGCGGCCTGGAAGCGGGCCTGGCCATCGTGATTCTCGCGGTAGTGATCGACCGCATTACCCAGGCCTACGGTCGGCCACGGCATGAGGTGAGCAAATGAACACGCAGGTCAGCAAGATCGAAGTGAAGAATGTCTTCAAGATCTTCGGTAACCGGGCCGACGAGGCCCTGCAACTGATTCAGCAAAAGCGCAGCAAGGAGCAGGTACTGGCCGAGACCGGCTGCGTGGTCGGGGTCAACGACCTGTCATTGTCGATCGGCAGCGGCGAGATCTTCGTGATCATGGGCCTGTCCGGTTCCGGCAAGTCGACCCTGGTGCGTCACTTCAACCGCCTGATCGACCCCACCAGCGGCGCGATCCTGGTCGATGGCGAAGACATCCTGCAGTACGACATGGAAGCGCTGCGCAACTTCCGCCGACGCAAGATCAGCATGGTGTTCCAGAGCTTCGGCCTGCTGCCGCACCGTAACGTGCTGGACAACGTCGCCTACGGCCTGAAGGTGCGCGGCGAGAGCAAGGAACTGTGCAACGAACGCGCCCTGCACTGGATAAACACCGTGGGCCTGAAGGGCTACGAGAAGAAGTACCCGCACCAGTTGTCCGGCGGCATGCGCCAGCGGGTCGGCCTGGCCCGCGCCCTGGCGGCGGACACCGACATCATCCTCATGGACGAAGCCTTCAGCGCCCTGGATCCGCTGATCCGCGCCGAAATGCAGGACCAGTTGCTGGAACTGCAGAAGACCCTGCACAAGACCATCGTGTTCATCACCCATGACCTCGATGAAGCCGTGCGCATCGGCAACCGCATCGCCATCCTCAAGGATGGCCGCCTGATCCAGGTCGGTACGCCGAAAGAGATCCTCCATTCGCCGGCCGACGAGTATGTCGACCGTTTCGTTCAACGCCGTGCGGCAACAGTCTGAGGTTGGCCATGTCGCAAGTTGAAACCATCGTGATTGCCGACGCCCCGCTGCGTTGGCAGGACATCGCCGCCGTGGCCCGCCATGGCGCGCGCCTGGAGCTGGCGCCACTGGTGTGGGCGCGCATCGACAATGCCCAGGCCATCGTTCGTCACATAGTCGAAAGCGGTGAGCGTGCCTACGGCGTGAACACCGGCCTGGGCGCACTGTGCAACGTGTCGCTGCAGGGCGAGCAGCTCAGCGCGCTGTCGCGCAACACCCTGCTCAGCCACGCCTGCGGCGTTGGCCCGGCGCTGCCCGATGAGCAGACCCGGGCGATCATCTGCGCGGCCATCGCCAACTACAGCCATGGCAAGTCCGGTATCCAGCGCGGCGTGGTCGCAGCGCTGCTGGCCCTGCTCAACCGCGGCATCACCCCGCAAGTGCCGTCCCAGGGCTCGGTGGGCTACCTGACCCACATGGCCCATGTCGGCGTGTGCCTGCTGGGCATCGGCAAGGTCAGCTACCGCGGCCAGATCGTCGACGCGGCCCAGGCCCTGGCCGCCGAAGGCCTGGAGCCGGTGCAGCTGGGGGCCAAGGACGGGCTCTGCCTGGTCAACGGTACGCCGTGCATGACCGGCCTGGCCAGCCTGGCACTGGACGACGCCACCCGCCTGCTGCACTGGGCCGACGTGATCGGTGCCATGAGCTTCGAGGCCCTGCGTGGGCAGATCGCGGCGTTCGATGCCGAGATCATCGCCCTCAAGCCGCACCCGGGCATGCAGGTGGTAGGTGAGAACCTGCGCGCGCTGCTCGATGGCAGCGAAGTGATCGCTTCGAGCAAGGGCATCCGTACCCAGGACGCCCTGAGCATTCGCTCGATCCCGCAGGTGCATGGTGCTGCCCGTGACCAGCTGGCCCATGCCGCGCGGCAGATCGAAGCCGAACTCACCGGCGCCAACGACAACCCGCTGCTGCTGGGTACGCCGGACAACTTCCGGGTGATGTCCCAGGCCAACCCGCACGGTCAGTCGGTGGCCATGGCCGCCGACCTGCTGGCCATCGCCATGGCCGAGATCGGTTCGATCGCCGAGCGGCGCCTGGACCGTCTGGTCAACCCGCACGTCAGCGGCTTGCCGGCGTTCCTGGTCAGCAACCCCGGGGTCAACTCGGGAATGATGATCGCCCAGTACGTCGCCGCTTCGCTGTGCGCCCAGAACCGCCAGCTGGCGCAGCCGGCGGTGCTGGATAACTACGTCACCTCGGGCCTGCAGGAAGACCACCTGAGCCTGGGCACCAACGCCGCACTGAAGCTGCACCAGGTGCTGGAGAACTGCACCCAGGTGCTGGCCATCGAGTACCTGCTGGCGGCCCAGGCCTTTGAATTCCTCAAGACCCAGCGTTTCGGCGCCGGTACCGATGCGGCGTGGCAGCTGCTGCGCGAACAGGTACCCGCCTATCTGGAAGATCGCTGGCTGGCACCGGACATCGCCCGTGCCGCCGAGCTGCTCAAACAACCGCAACTGCTTCAGCGCGTACTGACGACGCTGCACTGAATAAAGACAAGGAGTAAAAATATGAACGCATTCAATCTGGTTCCCGGGCAACTGACCCTGGCCCAACTGCGCAGCATCTACCGTCAGCCCGTACGCCTGACCCTGGACGCCAGCGCCAACGCACAGATCGACGCCAGCGTTGCCTGCGTCGAGCAGATCCTGGCGGAAAACCGTACCGCCTACGGCATCAACACCGGTTTCGGCCTGCTGGCCTCGACCCGTATCGCCAGCCACGACCTGGAAAACCTGCAGCGCTCGCTGGTGCTGTCCCACGCCGCCGGTGTCGGCGCGCCGCTGGACGACGCCATGGTGCGCCTGATCATGGTGCTCAAGGTCAACAGCCTGAGCCGTGGCTTCTCCGGGATCCGTCGCAAGGTCATCGACGCGCTGATCGCCCTGGTCAACGCCGAGGTCTACCCGCACATCCCGCTCAAAGGTTCGGTGGGCGCTTCCGGCGACCTGGCACCGCTGGCGCACATGTCGCTGGTCCTGCTCGGCGAAGGCAAGGCGCGCCACAAGGGCCAGTGGCTGTCGGCCACCGAAGCCCTGGCGGTTGCCGGCCTGGAGCCGCTGACCCTGGCGGCCAAGGAAGGTCTGGCCCTGCTCAACGGCACCCAGGCGTCCACCGCCTATGCCTTGCGCGGACTGTTCGAAGGTGAAGACCTGTTCGCCGCCGCCACCTCGATCGGCGCCCTGACCGTTGAAGCCGTGCTCGGCTCGCGTTCGCCGTTCGATGCGCGTATCCATGCCGCCCGTGGCCAGCGTGGGCAGATCGACGTCGCCGCTTGCTACCGCGACCTGCTCGGCGACGGCAGCGAGATTTCCGCCTCCCACGAAAACTGCGGCAAGGTCCAGGACCCGTACTCGCTGCGCTGCCAGCCACAGGTCATGGGCGCCTGCCTGACCCAGTTCCGCCAGGCGGCCGAAGTGCTGGCCATCGAAGCCAACGCCGTGTCCGACAACCCGCTGGTGTTCGCTGCCGAAGGTGACGTGATCTCCGGTGGCAACTTCCACGCCGAGCCGGTGGCCATGGCCGCCGACAACATGGCCCTGGCCATCGCCGAGATTGGTTCGCTGAGCGAGCGCCGCATCTCGCTGATGATGGACAAGCACATGTCGCAACTGCCGCCGTTCCTGGTGGCCAATGGCGGGGTCAACTCCGGCTTCATGATCGCCCAGGTCACCGCTGCCGCCCTGGCCAGCGAGAACAAGGCCCTGGCGCACCCGCATAGCGTCGACAGCCTGCCGACCTCGGCCAACCAGGAAGACCACGTATCGATGGCGCCGGCTGCCGGCAAGCGCCTGTGGGAAATGGCCGAAAACACCCGTGGCGTACTCGCCGTGGAATGGCTGGGCGCCGCCCAGGGCCTGGACCTGCGCGAGGGCCTGAAGACTTCGCCGAAGCTGGAAAAGGCCCGTGAGATCCTGCGTGGCAAGGTCGCCCCTTACGAGAAAGACCGCTTCTTCGCGCCGGACATCGAGGCGGCCATCGTCCTGCTGGCCGAAGGTCAACTGACCGGCCTGCTGCCGGCCCAGGTCCTGCCTAGCCTGTAACGTCCCCGGGGCCGCCTTGCGGCCCATCGCAGGCTTCGCCAGCTCCCACACCACCTGTAGGCGCTGGCGAAGCCTGCGATGGGCTGCAAAGCAGCCCCAATGTCATCCAGCGACACTCCAAGAACAAGAAGAAGGACGCGACATGCAACAAGCAGAAGGCCTCAAACGCGGCCTGACAGCCCGGCACATTCGCTTCATGGCCCTCGGTTCGGCCATCGGCACCGGCCTGTTCTACGGTTCCGCCTCGGCCATCCAGATGGCCGGCCCCGCAGTACTGCTGGCCTACCTGATCGGCGGCGCGGCAGTCTATATGGTCATGCGCGCCCTGGGCGAGATGGCCGTGCACAATCCGGTGGCCGGCTCCTTCGGCCACTACGCCAGCACCTACCTGGGGCCGATGTCCGGCTTCATCCTGGGCTGGACCTATGCCTTTGAAATGATCATCGTCTGCCTGGCCGACGTGACCGCCTTTGGTATCTACATGGGCTTCTGGTTCCCGGAGGTGGCCCGCTGGATCTGGGTGCTGGGCATCGTCTTCCTGATCGGCGGGCTGAACCTGTGCAACGTCAAGGTTTTCGGCGAGATGGAGTTCTGGCTGTCGCTGCTCAAGGTCGGCGCCATCGTGGCAATGATCCTGGCCGGTTTCGGCATCATGATCTTCGGCCTGAGCACTGCCGGTGCCGACAACGCGGTGGGCATCAGCAACCTGGTGGACCATGGCGGCTTCCTGCCCAACGGCATCGGTGGCCTGATCGCCTCGTTCGCCGTGGTGATGTTCGCCTTCGGCGGCATCGAGATCATCGGCATCACCGCCGGTGAAGCCAAGGACCCGCAGCACGTGCTGCCCAAGGCCATCAACGCTGTACCGATGCGCATCCTGTTGTTCTACGTCCTGACCCTGTTCGTGCTGATGTGCCTGTACCCCTGGCCACAGATCGGCAGCCAGGGCAGCCCGTTCGTGCAGATCTTCAGCAACCTGGGCATCGGCTCGGCGGCGACCGTGCTGAACATCGTGGTGATCTCGGCGGCGGTGTCGGCGATCAACAGCGATATCTTCGGCGCCGGCCGCATGATGTACGGCCTGGCCCAGCAAGGTCACGCGCCCAAGGGCTTTGCGAAAATCTCTCGCCACGGCGTGCCGTGGATGACCGTGCTGGTCATGGGCGCGGCCTTGCTCGGCGGCGTGGTGCTCAACTACCTGATCCCGGAAAACGTGTTCCTGCTGATCGCCTCGATCGCCACTTTCGCCACCGTCTGGGTGTGGCTGATGATCCTGGTGACCCAGGTCGCGATGCGTCGCAGCATGAGCCGTGAAGAAGTGGCCCAGCTCAAGTTCCCGGTGCCGTTCTGGCCCTACGGACCTGCAGCGGCGATTGTCTTCATGCTGTTCGTGTTCGGCGTGCTCGGTTATTTCCCTGATACTCAGGCAGCGCTGCTGGTCGGCGTGGTCTGGGTGCTGTTCCTGGTCGCCTCCTACCTGTTGTGGTGCAAGCCACGGGCAGGGCAGGGCGCAGCGTCGCAAGCCCAGGATATTTCCCAACTTCAGCGTTAACAACGGAGACATTGCATGAAAACCCTCTGGCAGCATTGCCATGTGGCGAGCATGGCCCAAGGCACTTACTCGATCATCGAAGACGCGGCGATTGTCACCAGCGCCGGACATATCGAGTGGATTGGTCCGCGCCAGTCGCTGCCGGCCATCAGCGCTGACAGAACGGTGGACCTGGGCGGCGCCTGGGTCACCCCGGGGCTGGTCGACTGCCACACCCATGCGGTGTTCGGCGGCAATCGCAGCGGCGAGTTCGAGCAGCGCCTGCAAGGCGTCAGCTATGCCGAGATCGCCGCCCAGGGCGGCGGTATCGCCAGCACCGTGCGGGCGACCCGGGCGGCCAGCGAGGACGAGCTGTTCGCCAGCGCCCGCCAGCGGGTCCAGGCGTTGATGCGCGATGGTGTGACCACCCTGGAGATCAAGTCCGGCTACGGCCTGGACCTGGACAGCGAGCGCAAGTTGCTCAAGGTGATCCGTCGCCTGGGCGAAGAGTTGCCGCTGACCGTGCGCAGCACGTGCCTGGCGGCCCACGCCTTGCCGCCGGAGTACAAGGACCGCGCCGACGACTACATCAGCCACATCTGTGACGAGATGCTGCCGGCCCTGGCCGCCGAGGGGCTGGTCGATGCCGTCGATGCCTTCTGCGAATACCTGGCGTTTTCCCCGGCCCAGGTCGAGCGGGTGTTCATCAAGGCCCAGGCCCTGGGCTTGCCGGTCAAGCTGCATGCCGAGCAGTTGTCGTCGTTGGGCGGCTCGAGCCTGGCCGCGCGCTACCACGCGTTGTCGGCCGATCACCTGGAATTCATGACCGAGGACGATGCCATTGCCATGGCTGCAAGCGGCACTGTCGCGGTGCTGCTGCCCGGTGCGTTCTACTTCCTGCGTGAAACCCAGTTGCCACCGATGGACGCCCTGCGCAAGCATGGGGTGAAGATCGCCATTTCCACCGACCTCAACCCCGGCACCTCGCCGGGATTGTCGCTGCGCCTGATGCTGAACATGGCCTGCACCCTGTTCCGCATGACCCCGGAAGAAGCCCTGGCCGGCGTGACCCTGCATGCGGCCACCGCCCTGGGCCTGGGCGACAGCCATGGTTCGCTGGAAGTGGGCAAGGTGGCGGACTTCGTCGCCTGGCAGATCGAGCGTCCGGCAGACCTGTGCTACTGGCTGGGGGGCGACCTGCCCAAGCGGGTCGTGCGCCTGGGCCGTGAAATTTTCAATTGAGGGAGCGCCTATGGACAAGGTACTGAGTTTTCACCAGGGCAGCCTGCCGCTGCTGATCAGCATGCCGCACGCCGGCCTGCGCCTGAGCCCGGTGGTCAAGGCCGGGCTGGTCGAGCCGGCGCGCAGCCTGCCCGATACCGACTGGCACATTCCGCGCCTGTACGATTTTGCCCGCGAGCTGGGGGCCAGCGTGGTCGCGGCCGAGTACTCGCGCTTCGTCATCGACCTGAACCGTCCGGATGACGACAAGCCCCTGTATGCCGGCGCTACCACTGGCCTGTATCCGGCCACCCTGTTCGAGGGCGAGCCGCTGTTCGAGGCCGGCAAGGAGCCGTCCGCCGAGGAGCGCGCCGAGTATCTTGAAGGTATCTGGCGCCCGTACCACGACACGATCCGTCGCGAACTGGCGCGCCTGCGCGAGCAGTTCGGCTATGCGCTGCTCTGGGATGCCCACTCGATCCGCTCGCATATCCCGCACCTGTTCGAGGGCAAGCTGCCGGACTTCAACCTCGGCACCTTCAATGGCGCCAGTTGCGATCCGCAGCTGGCCGAGCGCTTGCAGGGCGTCTGCGCCGGGTTCGAGCGGTACAGCCATGTGCTCAATGGGCGCTTCAAGGGCGGGCATATCACCCGTCACTATGGCGATCCGGCCAATCACATCCATGCGGTGCAGCTGGAGCTGGCGCAGAGCACCTATATGGAGGAGGTCGAACCGTTCGAGTATCGCGAGGATCTGGCCCAGCCGACCCAGGAGGTGTTGCGCCAGTTGCTGCAGACGGTGCTGGTCTGGGGGCGGGAGCGCTACCAGGCTTGAGATCGGGGTGGTCCCATCGCCGGCTATGCCGGCTCCCACAATGGATTGGCATCCATCAATCCCTGTGGGAGCTGGCGAAGCCTGCGATAAAGGCGCCCAAGCGCAACACAGGTACATGCTCAAAGCGCAATTCAGGTTTATGATGCCCAACGGCAGAATAATTCCCCACACGGAGTGCGTAATGCAGACCTTGTACCCGCAGATCAAACCCTACGCCCGGCACGATCTGGCCGTGGAAGCACCGCATGTGCTGTATGTCGACGAGAGCGGTTCGCCCGAAGGTCTGCCGGTGGTGTTCATCCATGGTGGCCCGGGTGCGGGCTGCGATGCCCAGAGCCGCTGCTACTTCGATCCCAACCTGTACCGGATCATCACCTTCGACCAGCGCGGCTGCGGTCGCTCGACCCCCCATGCCAGCCTGGAAAACAACACCACCTGGCACCTGGTCGAAGACCTGGAGCGCATCCGCAAGCACCTGGGCATCGACAAGTGGCTGCTGTTCGGCGGCTCCTGGGGCTCGACCCTGGCCCTGGCCTATGCCCAGACTCACCCCGAGCGGGTCCACGGCCTGATCCTGCGCGGCATCTTCCTGTGCCGTCCGCAAGAGATCGAATGGTTCTACCAGGAAGGTGCCAGCCGGATGTTCCCGGACTACTGGCAGGACTACATCGCGCCGATCCCTGCCGAAGAGCGCGGTGACCTGGTCAAGGCCTTCCACAAGCGCCTGACCGGCAACGACCAGATCGCCCAGATGCATGCGGCCAAGGCCTGGTCGACCTGGGAAGGGCGCACCGCGACCCTGCGGCCCAACCCGCTGGTGGTCGACCGCTTCTCCGAGCCACAGCGCGCGCTGTCGATCGCCCGCATCGAGTGCCACTACTTCACTAACAATGCCTTCCTCGAACCGGACCAACTGATCCGCGACATGCCGAAGATCGCCCACCTGCCGGCGGTCATCGTCCATGGCCGCTACGACGTGATCTGCCCACTGGACAACGCCTGGGAACTGCACCAGGCCTGGCCGAACAGCGAGCTGAAGGTGATTCGCGATGCCGGCCATGCCGCATCCGAGCCGGGCATCACCGATGCCCTGGTGCGTGCCGCCGACCAGATGGCCCGCCGCCTGCTCGACCTGCCTTTGGAAGAAGCATGAAGGGGCTGCTGCAACGGGTACGGGGCGCACGGGTGGATGTCGACGGAAAGACCGTCGGCGCCATCGACCAGGGCTTGCTGGTGCTGGTGGCGGTCGAGCCCGGCGACACCCAGGCCCATGCCGACAAGCTGCTGCACAAGCTGCTCAACTACCGGGTGTTCAGTGACCCACAGGGCAAGATGAACCTGTCGCTCAAGGACATCGACGGCGGTTTGCTGCTGGTGTCGCAGTTCACCCTGGCCGCCGACACCCAGAGCGGCCTGCGCCCGAGCTTTTCCACCGCGGCACCGCCGGCGCTGGGCGAGGCGCTGTTCGACTATTTGCTGGGCCAGGCGCAGGCCCGGCATGCCACGGTTGCCAGTGGCCAATTTGGTGCAGACATGCAGGTGCACCTGGTCAATGATGGCCCCGTAACATTTATGTTACAAATCTGAGGGCAAAAAACCCCTGTTTGCAGGAAAACAAGGGGTTTTGTAGCATAAATAGTTTGCTTGGCCTGATGCGTTGTAACGCGCCCTGCTGGATAATCGCGCGCTATGTGGACCTGCGTTCGTGGGTTCGTTTCACTCTGACTTGAGCCTGTCCGGAACCGTTTGGGGAATCATTGCGCCCTTTCGGAGTCCGAACAGTGCTCGCCAACCTGGCATATGTCGCTGGCCGTTGGTTCTTTGATCTGTTTTCGGCGAGGGTTGCTCGTGATTGTAAGTCCCTGTAATGCACCAAGTACTCCCGGCAATCGGCTGCGCAAGGCCTTGTTGGCAGGCGCAACGCTGGTAGGCCTGTTCAGCGCTGGCCAGCTCTGGGCGTTCAACCTTGACGACGTGGCTGCCAAGGCAAAGGATCTTGCCGGACAAAAGTACGAGGCACCGAAAAGCAATCTGCCGGCCGTGTTCCGTGACATGAAGTACGGCGACTACCAGCAGATCCGCTTCCTGCCGGAAAAAGCCGAGTGGGCCAAGGAAAAGACCCCGTTCAAGCTGTCCTTCTATCATCAGGGCATGCATTTCGACACGCCGGTGAAAATCAACGAAATCACCGCCAACTCGGTCAAGGAAATCAAGTACGACCCGAGTCGCTTCGATTTCGGCACCGTGCAGTTCGATCCCAAGGCCACCGAAAACCTGGGCTACGCCGGTTTCCGTGTGCTGTACCCGATCAACAAGGCCGACAAGCAGGATGAAATCATGACCCTGCTCGGCGCCAGCTATTTCCGCGTGGTCGGCAAGGGCCATGTCTATGGTCTGTCGGCCCGTGGCCTGGCCATCGACACCGCACTGCCGTCGGGCGAAGAGTTCCCGCGCTTCACCGAGTTCTGGGTCGAGCACCCGAAACCGACCGACAAGCACCTGGTGATCTACGCGCTGCTCGACTCGCCGCGCTCCACCGGCGCCTACAAGCTGACCCTGCGTCCGGGCAGCGACACCATTGTCGACGTCAAGTCCAAGGTGTTCCTGCGTGATCACGTCAGCCGCCTGGGCATCGCCCCGCTGACCAGCATGTTCCTGTTCGGCGGCAACCAGCCGTCCAAGGTGCTCAACTACCGTCCGGCCCTGCACGACTCCGAAGGCCTGTCGATCCACGCCGGCAACGGCGAGTGGCTGTGGCGCCCGCTGAACAACCCGAAACACCTGGCCGTGAGCAACTTCAGCGTCGAGAACCCGCGTGGTTTCGGCCTGCTCCAGCGTCAGCGTGACTTCAGCCAGTTCGAAGACCTCGACGACAACTACCAGAAGCGCCCAAGCGCCTGGATCGAGCCGGTCGGTGACTGGGGCAAGGGCACCGTCGACCTGGTCGAGATCCCGACTGCCGACGAAACCAACGACAACATCGTTGCCTTCTGGAGCCCTGAAAAGCTGCCGGAGCCAGGCACCCCGTTCGAATACGCCTACCGCCTGCACTGGACCATCGACGAGTCCGAGTTCCACTCGCCGAAGCTGGGCTGGGTCAAGCAGACCCTGCGTTCCACCGGTGACGTCAAGCAGTCCAACCTGATCCGCCAGCCAGACGGCAGTGTGGCCTTCCTGGTCGACTTCGAAGGCCCGGTACTCAAGGCCCTGCCGGAAGACACCGCGGTGCGTAGCCAGGTCAGCGTCGGCGACAACGCCGAACTGGTGGAAAACAACCTGCGCTACAATCCGGAAATCAACGGCTGGCGCCTGACCCTGCGGTTGAAGGTCAAGGACCCGAGCAAGTCCGTGGAAATGCGCGCGGCGCTGCTGCGTGACGTCCCGGTCGAGCCGGCCAAGCCTGCAAAACCTGCCAAACAGGACAAGGCAGCGGCCAAGCAAGCCAAGGCCGAGAAACCTGCCGAGCAACCTGCCGCCGACGCGGCGTCCACCACCGGGACACCGGCCACCACCGAACAGGTGCTGACCGAGACCTGGAGCTACCAGTTGCCTGCCGATGAGTAATTCTCAAGCTCGGCCAGAATCGCTTGGCGAATACCTGGCCCACCTACCACTGAGCGACGAGCAGCGGGCAGAACTTGCCAGCTGCAACTCCTTCAGCGAGCTGCACCAGCGCCTGTCGGCGCAGCCGGCCGTCCGTGATGCCGAGGCCGTCCAGGCTTCGGTGGGCAGCCGCCTGACCATGACCTGCGCTGCCGACATGGAAGAGGCCGAGATGCTCGGCCTCGACGCCAGCGGTCGCGTGTGCCTCAAGGCCACGCCGCCGATCAAGCGCACCCGGGTGATTCCCGAGCCCTGGCGGACCAACATCCTGATCCGCGCCTGGCGCCGCCTGACCGGGCGCACCAATGCCCCGGCACCGGCCAAGCGCGAGCTGCCCAAGGCGCGCTGGCGCTGGGTCGGTTCCATGCGCCGCTACATCCTGCTGGCGCTGATGCTCGGCCAGACCATCGTTGCCGGCTGGTACATGAAGGGCATCCTGCCGTACCAGGGCTGGTCGTTCGTCGACCTCGACGAGGTCATGCACCAGTCGCTGCTGCAAACGGCCACGCAAGTCTGGCCCTATGCGCTGCAGACCAGCATCCTGATCCTGTTCGGCATCCTGTTCTGCTGGGTGTCGGCGGGCTTCTGGACCGCGCTGATGGGCTTCCTCGAACTGTTGACCGGCCGTGACAAGTACCGCATCTCCGGCAGCAGTGCCGGCAACGAGCCGATCGAGGCCGGTGCGCGTACCGCGATCGTCATGCCGATCTGCAACGAAGACGTACCCCGGGTGTTCGCCGGCCTGCGCGCGACCTTCGAGTCGGTCGCGGCTACCGGTGACCTGGACCGTTTCGACTTCTTCGTGCTCAGCGACACCAACGACACCGATATCGCCGTGGCCGAGCAACAGGCCTGGCTGGAAGTCTGCCGCGAGGCCAAGGGCTTCGGGCGGATCTTCTATCGCCGCCGTCGTCGCCGGGTCAAACGCAAGAGCGGCAACCTCGACGACTTCTGCCGTCGCTGGGGTGGCGACTACCGCTACATGGTGGTGCTCGACGCCGACAGCGTGATGAGCGGCGAATGCCTGACCAGTCTGGTGCGGCTGATGGAAGCCAACCCGGACGCCGGCATCATCCAGACCGCGCCCAAGGCGTCGGGCATGGACACCCTGTATGCGCGCATGCAGCAGTTCGCCACCCGCGTCTATGGTCCGCTGTTCACCGCCGGCCTGCACTTCTGGCAGTTGGGCGAGTCGCACTACTGGGGCCACAACGCGATCATCCGGATGAAACCCTTCATCGAGCACTGCGCCCTGGCGCCGCTGCCGGGCAAGGGCGCCTTCGCCGGTGCGATCCTGTCCCACGACTTCGTCGAAGCTGCGCTGATGCGCCGTGCCGGCTGGGGCGTGTGGATTGCCTACGACCTGCCGGGCAGCTATGAAGAACTGCCGCCGAACCTGCTCGACGAGCTCAAGCGCGACCGGCGCTGGTGCCACGGCAACCTGATGAACTTCCGCCTGTTCCTGGTCAAGGGCATGCACCCGGTACACCGTGCGGTGTTCCTCACCGGGGTGATGTCGTACCTGTCGGCGCCGCTGTGGTTCTTCTTCCTGGTGCTGTCGACGGCGCTGCTGGCGACCAACACCCTGATGGAGCCGCAGTACTTCCTCGAACCACGGCAGTTGTACCCGCTGTGGCCGCAGTGGCACCCGGAGAAGGCCATCGCGCTGTTCTCCACCACCATCGTGCTGCTGTTCCTGCCCAAGCTGCTTAGCGTCATCCTGATCTGGGCCAAGGGCGCGAAGGAGTTCGGCGGGCGCTTCAAGGTGACCCTGTCGATGCTGCTGGAGATGCTGTTCTCCATGCTGCTGGCGCCGGTGCGGATGATCTTCCACACCCGCTTCGTCCTGGCTGCCTTCCTGGGCTGGGCCGCGACCTGGAACTCGCCACAGCGTGACGACGACTCCACCCCGTGGAGCGAAGCGGTGCGTCGCCATGGTCCACAGACCCTGCTGGGCGTGGCCTGGGCCTTGCTGGTGGCCTGGCTGAACCCGAGCTTCCTGTGGTGGCTGGTGCCGATCGTAGGCTCGCTGATGCTGTCGATCCCGGTGTCGGTGATCTCCAGCCGGGTGCACCTGGGCCTGCGGGCCAAGGACGAGAGCCTGTTCCTGATCCCTGAGGAATACGCTACGCCCCATGAGTTGCTGGCGACCGACCAGTACACCCACGAAAACCGTTGGCATGCCATGCACGACGGCTTCGTCCGGGCTGTGGTCGATCCGCAGCAGAACGCCCTGGCCTGTGCCCTGGCCACGGCCCGCCATGGCGTTGCCGCACCGATCGAGTCGCTGCGTGCCGAGCGCATTGGCAAGGCCCTGGACCTGGGGCCGTCCGGTATCGACGGCAACACCCGCCTGGCGCTGCTCAGCGACCCGGTCGCCCTGGCGCGCCTGCACAACCGCGTGTGGGACGAGAAGAACGACGCCTGGCTGGGCGTCTGGCGCGCGTCGATCGCCAACGATCCGCACTCGCCGTTGCTGCCATTGCATCCTGAGCCCGTGGCACAGCCTTCGTTGGCCAGTGCCTGACCCTTCGCGGGACAAGTCGAGTCGGGGGGGGGGCGCGCCCGAACGGGGCCGGGGCGGGGGCGCGGGGGGGGGCGGGGGCCCCGCGGGGGGCGCG
>NZ_JALRNG020000168.1:0-258 GCF_030272875.2 Pseudomonas sp. BJa5 | reverse complement strand
GCGGTGTAGGTGATTTCACCGCCTTCGTTGACCGATGGGGTGGCGGTCAGCTTCAGGCCGGTAGTGTCTTCGGTGCCCGGACCGTCGGTGACGGTCACAGTGGTTTCACCGGAAGCGGTCAGCTCCTCGTAGTTACCACCACTGACGTCCTTGATGCTGTTGGTCAGATCCAGGTTGCTGTTGTGCACGTTGTCTGGCGCGGTGAACTGCACGGTGCCCGTGCTCTGGCCGACGCCGATGACGATCTGCTGGCCGTTG
>NZ_JALRNG020000167.1:0-258 GCF_030272875.2 Pseudomonas sp. BJa5 | reverse complement strand
GGCGAACGGATTGCCGCCGCTGTAACCATTGCTCGCCAACAGCAACTGATTGATGTTGAGGATGTCGCCATTGGCGCCAGCGGCGAAGTCGCTGGCAATCAGCTGGCCGATGGAGCTTTCCTGCAAGTTGTAGGTATCACGTCCGCTGCCGCCAACAACCGTGGTGACGGCATTGGCGTTACGCTGATAGACCAAGAACGTGTCGTCGCCCGCCCCTCCTTCAAGGGTGTTGGTGATGGCCTGGCCGCTGTTGTCGAA
>NZ_JALRNG020000166.1:0-260 GCF_030272875.2 Pseudomonas sp. BJa5 | reverse complement strand
GATGCCCTTGATGTCCCTGGCCATGGCCATGGTCAGCCTGGGCCTTCGCCTGAGCTACGGCGCCCTGGCCGGCGCGCGGGTGTCCTTGATCGGCGTGTTGCTGGTGGTATCGGCCGGTGACCTGTGCGTGTTGCTACAGCACGGGCTCAACGGTGGGGATGCTCTGTTGCTGGTCGCCTCCCTGGCCTATGCGCTGTACTGCACCCTGCTGATTATATGGCTGTTGCGCGTGCCGCCGCTGCTCCTGCTGTACCTGCAGG
>NZ_JALRNG020000164.1:0-261 GCF_030272875.2 Pseudomonas sp. BJa5 | reverse complement strand
CGTCGGATCCGGCCGGTCCGCAATGCTTTCGATCGCCTCGGGGGCGACCCCCGCATTCCGCGCCATGACGCCTGACCCCATGTCCGGGAAACACAGCGCCGAAGCGCCGTTTAGAGGGCCCGAGATAGACGATTGCGCGCCGACCAGCAACGCCGCCCGTGCGTCCAAAAACCTGCGATCAGACGGCGACGTTCAGCTTGCGGGCCAGGGATTCAATCTCGTTTCGGACCGAGCCGGTGGACAGGTTCAGCAGATTGGCCA
>NZ_JALRNG020000163.1:0-261 GCF_030272875.2 Pseudomonas sp. BJa5 | reverse complement strand
ACGATGCTGCGGCCTTCCGGCGTTTCGTCGGCCAGCGAGGCCAGGCGCGCCGCATCCGCCAGTTCGCGCGGCGACACGCCGGGCGCGGGCAGGAAGGTCGAGGCCTGGCGGTTGCCGAAGGTGATGGTGCCGGTCTTGTCCAGCAGCAGCACGTCGACGTCGCCGGCGGCCTCCACCGCGCGGCCCGAGGTGGCGATGACGTTGGCGCCCATCATGCGGCTCATGCCCGCCACGCCGATGGCCGACAGCAGGCCGCCGATG
>NZ_JALRNG020000162.1:0-261 GCF_030272875.2 Pseudomonas sp. BJa5 | reverse complement strand
TACGCTGACATTGCAGGACTCGACCATTGCGGTCGACGGCGCGACCGCGGATGTGACGTCGTATGTTTCCACGAATACGGCAAACGCCGTCGCCCTCCAAAGCGGAATCCCTGTCGCGGGCATGGCCGTATCGGACGCGAAGGCCGGTCGGGTGGTTCTGCCGCCTTCGTTCTTCACCAGCGGCGGATTCTCCCAGTACACCCTGACCGATATTTCTGGCGGGGTCACCGTGACCGCGGGCACGCAGCTGCTGCTGCAGAA
>NZ_JALRNG020000161.1:0-261 GCF_030272875.2 Pseudomonas sp. BJa5 | reverse complement strand
GTGGTGCCGGCCTTCGCCATTGCCCGCATCGGCGAGAACGGCGGCAGCACGCCGATGGTCCAGGGCCGCTTCGAGGCCGAGGCCTGGGGCAAGGACGCCAAGGGCGAGCCGCTGCGCATCGGCGACCTGCCGGCCAGCTGGACGGTGGAGCCTTTCGACGAAAGGGCCAAGGAGGACGAAGACGTCAAAGACGCAGGAAAAATGCAGGACAACGGCGTCTTCCTGCCCGGTGGCGCCGGGCCCAACCCCGAGCGGCGGATG
>NZ_JALRNG020000160.1:0-261 GCF_030272875.2 Pseudomonas sp. BJa5 | reverse complement strand
AAGGGTGCTACGCACCCGCCCCCTCCAGACACCTACGCTCGGCCTCCTGAAGTCGCGAAGTTACGGGCGGCGCCTGCACGGGCGTATCTTCGAAATCAGAGGTTGGCGCAGTCAGGCAGACGCCATCGCGGGGCAAGCCCGCTCCTACTCTTGCTCTTCATGCGCGTTGTTACAGGCGCCGCAGAATGCGACTTCAGGAGGCCGAGTGGAGGTGCCTGGAGGGGCCGTGCGCAGCACCTTCGGCGTCAGCCGAAGAACGCG
>NZ_JALRNG020000159.1:0-261 GCF_030272875.2 Pseudomonas sp. BJa5 | reverse complement strand
GAAGGGTGCTACGCACCCGCCCCCTCCAGACACCTACGCTCGGCCTCCTGAAGTCGCGAAGTTACGGGTGGCGCCTGCACGGGCGTATCTTCGAAATCAGAGGTTGGCGCAGCCAGGCAGACGCCATCGCGGGGCAAGCCCGCTCCCACTCTTGCTCTTGATTTTCATGCGCGTTGTTTCAGGGGCCGCAGGACGTGGCGTCTCTCGCGTTCCAGGGCATGTCGAATTCCCGGCAGCTTTACCTGCCGAAAAGTGTCAACC
>NZ_JALRNG020000015.1:0-121224 GCF_030272875.2 Pseudomonas sp. BJa5 | reverse complement strand
GTGGTGAGCGCGCCGCGGGTGTGGTCGATTTCACCGTCGAGGTAGGCATGGGCCTGGCGGTGGTCGTAGGCGCGGATGTTGACCTGTTGCTCGACTACCTTGTGGCTGGCCTGCAGCTGCCAGACGGCATCCTGGTCGCCGCTGCTCAGGCCCGACGGCGACAGCAGCGGCAGTTCGAGGCCGAACTGGTAGTGGCGGGTGTCGTCGTGGAATTCGATCACTTCGATGTGCAGGCGGTCGTCGCTGCTGAAGCGGTACCAGATGCCGACCTCGGCCAGCAGCCGGCTGATGAAGGCCAGGTCGCTTTCACCGTACTGCATGACCTGTTCGCGCCGCGGGTATTCGCGGGCCAGGGTGAAGAGGAAATCTTCGCCGCGAAAGCCATGGCGCTCGCGCAGGACTTTTTCCACGATCTGCGGCACCGACTGGTCCTGGTAAATACGGTACTGCTGGCCGAGGCCGAGCCGGGCCAGGCGTGGTTGCAGGGTGACTTTGTAGCGGGCCTCGTCACGGGAGGCGGACAGGCGCTCGAAGGCGCTGATCACCCCGTAGCGGGTGCGCAGCGGCTTGATCTCGGGTTCGGGCAGGCCCAGGGACGGTAGCTGTTGCGGCCGCGGTTGCAAGCTGAAGCAGGCGCTGCGGCCGAGCAGTTGCTCGGCGGCCAGGTCCAGCTCGGGGCAGGTGAATTCGATCTGGTAGCGGTACGGCTGGCTCAGGTGCTCCTTGCCGTCGAAGGCCAGCACGTCGAGTGCGCTGTCGAGACGGGAGACCTGGAGGCGGTGACGGTTGTGGTCGAACAGCAGGTTGATCGCTTGCGCCATGTTGTCATGCCCCCCCGACCAAGGAGGGTGCATCGTCGAACTGCAGGGTGATGCCGTCCTGGTCGCTGTAGCCCACTATTACCCGGTGGGTTTTCTGCCGGACTGCCTGGCGCTGCAGCAGCTGCTGGCTCAGTACCGGCAGGATCTGCTGGTTGAGCAGGCTGTCGATATTGCGCGCTCCGCTATCGGGTAGCAGGCAAGCATCGACCAGCGCGTCCTCTAGTGGCGCGTCGATCTGACAATCAACGCCGTAATGGCGCCGCAACCGCGCTGTGACTTGAGCCAGTTTGATCGCCACGATGCGCTTGAGGGCTTCAACCGGCAGCGGGCGGTAGATCAAGGTCTGGAAACGTGCAAGCAACGCTGCCTGGAAATGCTCGCGCAGGATCGGCCGGAGCATTTCATGCAGGGTGCTGTCCGACGTTTCCGGCTGTTGTTGCAAACAGGCCTGCAGTTCATCACTGCCCAGGTTGGAGGTCATGAGGATGACGGTGTTGCGAAAGTCGATCTCGCGCCCTTCGCCATCGCGCATGAAGCCGCGATCGAACACCTGGTAGAACAGGTTGATGACGTCACGATGGGCCTTTTCCACCTCATCGAGCAGCACGACGCTGTAGGGGCGTTGGCGCACGGCTTCGGTCAGCACGCCGCCCTGCCCATAGCCGACATAGCCAGGCGGCGAACCTTTGAGCTGGCTGACGGTATGGGCTTCCTGATACTCGGAAAGATTGAGGGTGATCAGCGCCTGTTCCCCACCGAACAAGCAGTCAGCCAGGGCGTGCGCGGTTTCGGTCTTGCCCACGCCACTGCTGCCCACCAGCAGGAATACCCCCAGGGGGGCCTGCTCGTCGGTCAGGCCGGTCCTGGCGGCCCGCAGTCGCTGGGCCAGCGCGGTCAAGGCCGGCGCCTGGCCGATGACGCGACGGCCCAGGTGCTGTTCCAGTGCCAGCAAGTTGGCCTGTTCATCCTTGAGCAGGCTACCCAGTGGTACGCCGGTCCAGTCGGCCACCACTTCGGCGACGCATCGGGCATCGACATCGAGCGAGAGCAATGGCTGCTCACCCTGAACGACCTGCAACTGCTTTTGCAACTGTGCGCAGCGCTCGGCCTGGGTGGGTCCTGCCTGGCGTGCGTCGAGCAACTGGCGAGCCAGGTCAAGTTCCAGGTGGTACTGTTGCTCCAGTTCGTTTTGCCGGACCTTGAGATCCCCGATCTGCCCGGCGATCACCGCCAGGCGTTCAGGGGCGTTGCCTGCGCCCACTTGCGCGTCTTCTTCCACGGCCTGTTGCTCCAGGCTCAGGGCTGCCTGCCGAGCCTTCGAGCGGACCAGCTCCTGTGGTTCGCAATCCAGGCTCATGCGCACCCGTGCGCTGGCCGTGTCGAGCAGGTCGACAGCCTTGTCCGGCAGTTGCCGGCCAGTCAGGTAGCGCCGCGACAGGCTGACGGCCGCCTGCACCGCCGCATCCTGGATATGCACGCCATGGTGGCTGGCGTAGCGGGCCTTGAGGCCGCGCAGCATGATGCAGGCGCCGGTGTCGTCGGGCTCCTGCACCTTGACCATCTGGAAGCGCCGCTCCAACGCCGCGTCGCGTTCGAAGTACTGTTTGTATTCTCTCCAGGTGGTGGCGGCGATGGTGCGCAGTTCGCCACGGGCCAGGGCGGGTTTAAGCAGATTGGCAGCATCGGCGCCGCCGGCCTGGTTACCGGCGCCGATCAGGGTATGGGCTTCGTCGATAAACAGTAGAACCGGTGTCGGGGACTGCTGGACCGCCTCGATGACCTGCTTGAGGCGTTGTTCGAACTCGCCTTTGACGCCGGCTCCTGCCTGCAGGAGCCCCAGGTCAAGGGTACGTACGCTGACACCCTTTAGGGTGTCCGGCACATTTCCCTGGATAATTCGCAGGGCCAGCCCCTCGACCAGGGCGGTCTTACCGACCCCCGGTTCACCGACCAGGATCGGATTGTTCTTGCGCCGGCGACCGAGGATGTCGATTACCTGGCGGATTTCGTCGTCACGACCGAACACAGAGTCGATCTGCCCTGCCCCGGCCTTGGCGGTAATGTCGTGTGTGAACCGGTCCAATGATGCAGGCGCTGCTGGGCCTGGTTCGGCCACGTCCATGCACGGGGCAGGCGATTCCCGCACTTGGGGTCTTTCTTCCGAGGTCTGATCGAGCCATGGCTGCAATTGCCTGAGCTGGCTATCGCCGAGGCTGAGCAGCGGCCAGGCGTCCTGGCATGCGAGCAAGCCCGGATGTTCCAGCAATGCGCTTAGCAGGTGTACCGAACGCAATTGATCGCTGTGCTCATCCAGGGACGCGTGCAACCAGGCCTGGGTAATCAGTTGCTTGAGCTTGCCGCACAATTGCGGCCTGCCCTGCACGCTGCGAGGCAGGGCATCGAGGTGTACGAGTAAACCGTCCCACAGCCTGTTCATATCCCATTCGAAACGACGGGCGATAAGTGTCAGGTCGCCCTCGCCTTGCCCCAGCAACTTGAGTAGCCAGTGCTCGATGGTGACCTGGCCATGGGCGCGGCTTTGGCAGTGTGACGCCGCAGCGATCAGTGCCTGGGCACAATAGGGATTGAGGCGGCGAAGCAGGCGGGTAGAGTCCTGTACCATCGGAGGCGTCCTTGTGATGATTCCGGAAAGCGGAACTGTCCAGGGCCGGCAGACGAAAAACGATCTGCCGGCCCTTTTAAATCAAGCGCTCGGGCGCTCGGCCCAGGCATCCGAGTGGACGATGTTGCCGTCCTTGTAGGTCCAGATAATCTTTTCGTAACGCAGCTCGATATCCTCGAGGTGGTTGTGCTTCTCCTTGGTCGGGTCCTTGATGTCGTGCATTTTTGGTGCAACCTTCACGACCTTGACGTTTTCCAGCCGGGTGTTGAAGTACTCGACTTCCTGGCCCGCGTCGTCAATGCAGTACCACTTGAACTCCGCGCTTTTTAAGGTCTGGCCGGTACTCACCGCCTTATAGAGGTAGGGGCTGGCGGCATCGATTTCCTTGGTAAACAGGAACGGGGTGTGAATACGCGCGCCGGTCAGCTTGCCGGTGTTGTTGTCGGTGGGGATGTAAATGTCGTGGCTTTGGGCGACCACCTCGATACTGCCCACGCGATTCTGCACATTCACCGATCCTTTGATCTCCGCGCCGCCGTCATCTTGCAGCCACAGGTACAGGGGAATAGCCATTTGAAGCTCCTTTTCTCAGTAGTTGAATGCCGCCGAATGCGACAGGGGTTGCAGGTCCGCTTCCGCCGTGGAGGGCATGCACGCCCCCAGCGTCGGAACCAGACGTATCTCGACGCGCCGGTTGGCAGCGCGACCGGCTTCGCTGTCATTGCTGGCGACCGGCTGGCTGGCTCCGACCCCCTGGACAGCAAAACAGCTGTCCGGGATGTCGCCCATTTGCCGCATCCAGTCATGCACCGCGGCAGCCCGGGCACGGGACAGGCGCAGGTTCTGTTCGGCGCTGCCCGTGGCATCGGTATGCCCGGTGATCACCACCAGCCAGCCTGGCTGGATCTTGATGTCGACTAACGCATTGACCAGAACTTTGGTTGAGCCCGGCTTGAGCTGTGCACTGCCCGACCCGAACAAGGAGAGGCTGTCCAGGCGCAAAGGCTCAGGTGCGCTGGCCGGGACTGCCTCTGGCTCGCGGTAACCGGCAATCGCAGCCTGTAGCAGATGGCGCAACCGCTCGCCGTGATACAGACCCAGGCCAAGCGACCAGGGCACGCCATGTCGGTAGTAGCTATCCAGGCGCAAGGCGTCCTGGCGGAGCACGGCCATGGCTTCCTCGCGCCGGGCGGACGCTGCCTGCCCCGGATGTTCCAGCAGCGCGCTGTAGCGGCGAAGGTCATCGGTGACCTGACGTATCAGTAACGTGTTCTGCCAGGCCGAACTGGCCAGGGCGACCATACCCGCCAGCACGAACAACCAGAGCCCGATGACTGTCACGCGTTGAGCCCGCGAAGGCGGTGCGGATACCGGAAGCAAGTCAAGCAAGGCATCCGGAAAAGGCAGCGACAGTGCGCTGTCAGCTGTACCCTGCCCTCCTTCGATCAAGCCGGTCCTGCACTGCAGCCATTGCTGCCAAAGATTGCCCTTGGCCTTGCCGGGCAGTTCCGGCACCAGCGAAATGGCACAAGCCTCCACGAAACTGGTCGCAGGCCCATGCTCACGAGGCGCGAGGTGTGCAAGAACGGCTTCATCCAGCCACGCCCCGGCACTGTTCAGCCTCACGCAAGCCTGAATGCGCGCGGACTGCGCCTGGGCGTCAGGGGCCTGGCGTTGCCAGTCGAGCAGGCTTAGACGCTCACCCGCTTCACGTACCTGGGGAACGGCTTGCTCCGCTTCCCAACTGAACCAGGGGCCCGCTCCCCGGGACGCTTCCAGGTAGCTCACCAGCAAAAGTGGCAAGGGCATGCCGCGCTTACGTTGTCGCTCCAACTGACAACGGAACGCCCGCACATTGCCGACCAACACACCACGGTCGGTGTGCTCGCCCGGGTTGACGACGAACATGACCCCCAATTGCCCGCACCACTCAGGTCGCCAGGCTTCGAGGCAATTGACCAGTGGCACCAGTTGCTCCAGGTTGCTGACCCGCACATAACAGCCCTGCCCCGTAGTCCGCAGGGCCAGTGACTCGTCCGGCACCTTGCCAAACAGAGCGGCCAGTCCGTCACCACAGACCAGTACCACTGGCTTTCGGTAGCTTGCCAGCGGCCAGCGTGCACCGTCGGCCAGTGCCGGCGCCTCGCCCTGAGACGCGCCGATTCGCCCTGCCCAACGCCAGGCCAGAGCAACAGCACACACCAGGATCAGTGCGACGGCTACGCGCACCCCGACAGCAAGCGGGAAGACCATCACCAACGCCAGGGCAAGCGCGCCCGCCCACAGCCAGAGCGCTCGTGTCAGCTTGAGTGTCATCTGCACGTCCTCACACCTGTCCGAGCAGGTACGCGAAGATCAACTTGCCGAGCATCGCGTCCAGTCCCCACCAACCACCTGCAAGCAGCAAGGCTGCTGCCAGGGCGTGTGCCCATGGAGAACGCAATCCGCGCAGATTGCCCGTTGGCAGACCGGGGCCCGCCAGGGCGACTGGTACCGGGCCGGTGCTCAACGGAGCGACCTGCGCATTGAGCGCAGTCAGCAGCTGTGCGCGCTCGGGGTCGTTGATGTCGCGATAGCGGCCCTGAAAGCCAAGGGCCAGCACCCGCTGGAAGGCGGTGAGGACCTGAAGGTCCGGTGCAGGCTCGCGCAGCACTTCACGCATGTCTTCGTAGAGGGATTCCCCGGCCTGATGATGGCTGAAGAATTTCGCCTGCAGCGGCTCGCTTGCCCAGCCGTCGTGGGCCACGCCCTTGGCACAGCCAAGCATGACCTCGTCGAGCAAGGCGCATTGGGCATGACTGATGTGATCGATGCTGCGTTGACTGACCCCAGCCGCGGCAAGCTGCTCGCGTACCCGCTCGACCTGCCTGGCACTGCGCTGTTGCAGTTCCAGACTGTTCTGCGCCGACGCGCCATGGCGCAGCTCGACAACCAGCAGGTAGCTGTCTTGCAGCAAGGCATCGACGTCCACTGCCACTGTGGACGGTGTACCTGTCGTTATCGGGTTCATGTGCGCAGCACCGCGAACAGCTCGAGCTTGACCTCGGCCAGTGTGGCGGGAACGTAGAACGCGCACACGCCCTCGGCCAGCATCGCGCGGCCCTTTGCATGAGCAAGGTCAAGGGCGAAGTACTGGTTTTCCAGGCGCAATGGAATGGCAGCAGGCACATGACTGAGCGGCTGCAAGGGCACACCGTCGAGCGCGGCATTGACCAGTTGGTCGACCTCATCCGGTGTACCGACCTTGCACAAGCGCGGAAATTGGCTCTGGACCTGGACGGCGGGCAGACGGCAACGCACCGACAGGTAGAAATCGACACCTTCGTGTTCTCGCAGCCGCGCGTCGTTGAGGCTGACCTTCCAGCGATTGGCGCCCTGCTCCTCCAGGGCCAGGGCAATGACCCGCGACGGCAGGCTGGCCTCCAGCAACGTGGACAGCAGGCGTATCAACGGCGCAAAGACACTTTCCAGCTGTTCGTGCCGGTAGGCCGGAAGCTGCTCGATGTCATGCTCCAGCGAGAACGTCAGCAAACTGCCCGCCAGCTTCGTCAGTTCCAGGTAAAGCTGTTCCGGGTGCCGCGCCGGATGTGCAAGGAAATCCGCCAGTACCGGCTCATAGGTATTCAAGGCGTTGAGCAGCCAGAACAGAGAAACGTCCGCCACGGCGAAATCCGCCATGCGCTGGTTGCTCTCGCGGCGCATGCCCATCAAGCGCTGGCGTTTGGCCGATAACTGGGTCTGCAGGTTATGCAGCTGTGCCTGCAGTCCGGGATGAGCCGCAACGCTGAGCAACGGCGGCACATGATCAGGGTCGAGGCACCAGCCTCCTTGGCTGTCGCGTACCAGGCGCACGACGGGACAGGTCAGGTAGTCAGCATTGTCGTCGCTCTCAAGGCGCAGGGTCAGCGAGTGCTCAAGTACACCCATCGACTCGACTTCGTCGGCGAAGACATCCTGAACGTCGCGCCAGGCCTGGCGATAGCGCATCGGTCGATCGTTTCTGCTCCCCTCGAACAGGCAGTTGTTGCCATTGGCCTGCTCCATCGGCAGCGAAAGCACCACCGTCAGGTGCAAGTTGTCATCGGTCGATAGTCGGGAGATTTCTAGCGCTGGCGGTAACGGGTCCGCATGATCGGTATCGATCAGCGTGCCGTCGGGCATGCGCAGGCACAGACGGGTGGCCTTGAGCTTACCCAGGCGCAGGGCCTCCAGGTCGAATGACGCTGCCTGCACGCCCCAAGGGTGCACCAGTGACAACCTGGCAACGCATTCGTTGGTCCAGGCCTCCCAGCGTGCCTGTTGCTGAAATTGTTGCGGGGACAGCATAGCCCCCGCGACCCATAGGGGGCGGTCGATTTTCATGGTGAGGGTTCCTTGTCGATTGACTCAGGCTTTCGCCTTGGGCATCTGCGAAACCAGCGACAGGTTCACGTCCATGCCTTCTACCTGGAAGTGCGGCACGGCATACAACCTGACACGGAAGAACCCTGGGTTGTCCTCGATGTCCTCGACGGTCACCTTGGCGTCGCGCAACGGGTGTGAGGCCTGAAGGTCGTCACTGGGATCGGTCATCTGCGTCACCAGGCCACCGACCCATTTGTTCAGCTCCAGCTCGAGCAGGCGTCGATCCTTGGTGGTACCTATGTTTTCCCGCTGGATGAGCTTCAGGTAATGGGCGATGCGTGACAGCAGGAAAATGTACGGCAGGCGCGAATTGATGCGACTGTTGGCCGTTGCATCCGCCGTGTCGTACAGGGCGGGCTTCTGGGCAGAGTTGGCGGAGAAAAAACAGCCGTAGTCGCGGTTCTTGTAGTACGACAGCGGGATGAATCCGAGGTTGGCAAACTCGAACTCGCGTGTCTCCGGAATCATGACTTCCGACGGGATCTTCACCTGGTTGCCGGTACCCAGGTCGTACAGGTGGATCGGCAGGTCAGTCACCGCGCCACCTGACTGTGGACCACGGATCTGTACGCACCAGCCGTTGCGGATGAAGCTCTTGACCATGTTCGCCGCGAAGGCGAACGAAGCATTGGTCCAGAGGTACTTGTCGTGATCCGGGCCCTTGACACTCTCGATGTAGTTGAAGCTACGCACCGGAACGGTGTCGGGCCCATAGGGCAATCGCCCCAGCACGCGCGGCATGGTCAGGCCGATGTAGCGGGCATCGTCGCTGTCGCGAAACGCCTTCCACTTGATGTACTCCGCCCGATCGAAGTAGTTGCCGATGTCCTTGATGGCGGCCACTTGCTCCATGGTCTGCTTGCCGAAAAATGCCGGCCCCACCGCACCGATGAAGGGCATGTGCGCTGCCGCCGAGACCTTGGAGATATTGCCCAACAAGGCGACATCCTGCGGGCTGCTGTCAAAATCGTAATTGGAAATGGCTGCCGCTATCGGTTCGCCACCCGGCGTATCGTACTCATGGGTGTAGGTATGCAGGTACAACCCGCTTTGTGCGACTTCCGGCGCATCATCAAAATCCTGCACCAGGTCGTGCTTGCTGATATCGAGCAACTCGATACGGACATTCTTGCGAAAGTCGGTCTGGTCGATCAGCGATTTCACCCCACGCCAGGTCGACTCGACACGCTGAAATTCGGGATGGTGCATGACCGCGTCGAGCTGGCGGCTGATTTGCGCATCCAGCGAGGCGATGTGCATGTCCAGCAATGCCCTGTCGAGGCGTTCTACTTTGCGTGCAGATTGATTGAGCAAATCAAGGAACACACTGACAGAAGCGGTTACACGCTTGTCAGCCGAAGCTTCGGACAACGCCTCTTCGTTCTGGAATATATCAATACCCCCAAGCGCTTCAATGGGGTTCAGGTTGATCTTTTCAAACAGCGCGGCATAGACACTCTGGTTAGTTTCAGGCTGCACCGAGGCGCCACGAGAGGCTGTGGAGGATTGCTCTACGGACATAAGTAAACTTCCTGTAATTAAAACCTGGAGGCGTTAATGATTGACTTGGTGACCACCCAGGGCCGCCAGTTCATCACGCAACTCATTACTCAGCGCCTCGTCCTTGAGGATTCGCTCCAGTTCATGGCGGAAAGTGGCGTTGTCCAACAGGTTGGACTTCAGGTCGCGCAACAGGTTGCGCATGGCCAGCAGCGCTCGAAGCTGCGGGATCTGGCGGGCAACCTGCTCCGGCTCGAAGTCTTTCATGTGCTGGAAGTTCAACTCGACCGTCGTATCGGTGCCTTCATTGGCCAGTGTATTTTGCACCGCCAGTTTCAGGCCAGGTGAGTACTCCGCCAGTACGCTGTCGAAATTAAGTTTATTGATGCCTGTCTTGCTTCTTTCAGACAATGGACGCTGTTCTTTACCGTTGCTGTAGTCCCCCATCAGCATCAGCCTGAGCGGAAGCTCGACGTCTTTCCGGGCACCGCCGGTATGCAGGTCTAATTTTATATTGACCCGTGCCTTTGGCACTTCATTTTGAAAACTGCTGGAAGCCATAACCCCCCCGAATATGCCTCAATTGGAAGTGACGTTCACATCTGCATACGATGCGAACGCCGTCCTTACAACTTTGGGACTTATCGAGGAAGTATTCCACCCCACAAAACACGATAAAGAAACGTCCTACATACTTACCGGAAATGCCCGTGTAATTTATGTACTGATATTTCTACGTTGCGCCATCTCAACGCCCGTCAGCAAACGCCCCCTGCGCATCCCACCCGCCCCCCAACGCCGCAATCAACTGCACACTGGCCACCAGCCGCCCCTGCAACAGGTTCAGCACGCTACGCTCGTTGCTCAGTGCGGTGGTCTGCACGTTGACCACATCCAGGTAGGCAATCAGCCCGGCCTTGTACTGGTTGTTGGTCAGGCGCAGGGATTCGCGGGCGGCGTCCAGGGCTTCGCTACGGATGCGCGCCTCGTCTTCGTAGACCTTGAGCTGCACCAGGTAGTTTTCCACTTCCTTGAAACCGTCGAGCACGGTCTGGCGGTACACGGCCACGGTCTGGTCATAGACCGCCTCGCTGCGATCGACCTCGGCGGCGCGCTGGCCGAAGTCGAGCAGGGTCATGGCCAGTTGCGGGCCCACCGACCAGAAGCGGTTGGGCACGCTGATCCAGTCGCTGAAGCTGCTACTGCTGTAGCCGCCATTCATGCTCAGGGTCAGGTCCGGGAAGTAGGCGGCCCTGGCCACGCCGATGCTGGCATTGGCCGACATCACATTGCGTTCGGCCGAGGCGATGTCCGGGCGACGTTCGAGCAACTGCGATGGCAGCGCCACCGGGACGTCCGGCAACGCCGGGATGTCCTGGCTGTCGGCCAGGGCGAAGTCGGCCGGGGCCTTGCCCAGCAACACGGCGATGGCATTTTCCAGCTGGGCGCGCTGCCAGACCAGGTCGACCAGGTCGGCCTGGGTGGTTTTCAGCTGGGTCTGCGCCTGGGCCACCGCATCCTTGCCCGAGACGCCGGCACGGTACTGGTTTTCGGTCATGGTCAGCGAGCGCTGGTAGGCTTCGACCGTGGCTTCGAGCAGGCGTTTCTGTTCGTCCATTACCCGCAGTTGCAGGTAGTTCTGTACCAGTTCCGACTGCAGGCTCAGGCGAATCGCGGCCATGTCGGCGAGGCTCGCCTGGGCGCTGGCCTCGTTGGCGGCCAGGCCGTCGCGCAGCTTGCCCCAGAGGTCGGCTTCCCAGCTCACGCCCAGGGTGGTGTTGTAGGTGTTGCGAATGCCGCTGCTGTTGTTGCTCAGGCTGGAGCTGGAGCTGCCGGTGCCCTGGCTGGAGCGGGTCTTGCCGGCGCTCAGGTCGAGGGTGGGGAACAACGCGCCCCGGGCACTGCGCACCAGGGCCTGGGCCTGGCGGTACTGGGCTTCGTACTGGGCGACGGTCTGGTTGCCGGCATTGAGCTGCTCGACCAGGCTGTTGAGCCGGGCGTCGCCATACAGTTCCCACCAGGCACCTCGCTCCAGGGCATCGGAGGGGTTGGCCTGGGTCCAGCCGGCAGCATGCTTGAACTGCGCCGGGGTCGGGCTGTCGGGGCGTTGGTAGTCCGGGCTCAGGGTGCAGGCCGTGAGCAGCGCCAGGCACAGGCTGGAGGCCAGCAGGCGCGAGCCACGGGTGCCCGGCAGTTGCTGCAGCAAGCGGTTGGAGAGAAGCGGACGTCGGGTCATAGCGGGGTTTCCAAAGCAGCGTCGGTACGCACGCCGCGCCAGCGGTTGAAGCGGTGGCGCAGGCGGTCCAGATAGAGGTAGACCACCGGGGTGGTGAACAGCGTGAGGACCTGGCTGAACACCAGACCGCCAATGATGGTCAGGCCCAGCGGCTGGCGCATCTCGGCGCCTTCGGCCTGGCCCAGCAGCAACGGCAGCGCGCCGAGGATGGCGGCCATGGTGGTCATCAGGATCGGCCGCAGGCGCAGCAGGCAGGCGCGACGGATCGAGGCTTCCGGGCTCAGGCTTTCATGGCGCTCCAGTTGCAGGGCCAGGTCGATCATCAGGATGGCGTTCTTCTTCACCACACCGATCAGCAGGAACAGGCCCAGCAGGGAGATCAGGCTGAACTCGCTGCCGACCACGTAGAGCGTGAGCAAGGCCCCTACCCCGGCCGATGGCAAGGTGGAGAGGATGGTCAGCGGGTGGATGTAGCTCTCGTAGAGGATACCCAGCACCAGGTACACCGCCAGCAAGGCGCCGAGGATCATCCACGGCTGGCCCTGCTGGCTCTTGGTGAAGGCATCACCAGTACCACCGAGCCTGGCGATCACCGACTCGGGCAGGCCGACCTTGGCCACGGCCCGCTCCACGGCGGTCATGGCCTGGTCCTGGCTGTAGCCTTCGGCGACGTCGAAGTTGATGTTCTGGGCGGCGAACTGGCCTTCGTGGCTGACGCGGTCGTCGGCCAGGCTGTTCTCATAGTGGGCGAAGGTGGCCAGCGGCACCCGCACGCCATCGGCGGTGATCACCTGGACCTGCTCCAGGGTACGCGGGTCCTGGGCGTACCTGGGGTTGATCTCCATCACCACCTGGTACTGGTTCAGGCTGTCATAGATGGTCGAGATCTGCCGCTGGCTGTAGGCGTTGTTCAGCACCGCGGTGACCATGCTCATGTCGATGCCCAGGCGCTTGGCCTGTTCGCGGTCGACCACCAGGGTGATCTGCTGGGTGCCGCCGCCGTCGCGGGCGTCGATGGCGGTCAGCTCCGGCAAGGCCTTGAAGGCGGCGACCACCTTCGGGTACCACTCGCGCAATGCCGACAGATCGCTGCTCTGCAAGGTGTAGAGGAACTGCGAGGTGCTCTGCTCGCGGCCGCCCCCGAACTGCAGGTCCTGGTCGGCCATCAGGAACAGCCGCCCGCCCGGCACCTTGGGCATTTCCTTGCGCAAGCGGTCGATGATCTTCTGCGCCGACTGTTTGCGCTCGCTGATGGGCTTGAGCTTGACCAGCACCATGGCGTTGTTGGTGCCGTTGTTGCCGCCGATGAAACCGGCGACGCTCTCCACTGCCGGGTCCTTGAGCAAGGCACGGCGGTAGATTTCCATCTTCGGCTGCATGACCTGGAACGACAGGCCGTCGTCGCCGCGAACAAAGCCGATCAACTGGCCGGTGTCCTGCTGCGGCAGGAAGGTCTTGGGCACCACCACGTAGAGGGCGATGTTGACCGCAATGGTCACCAACAGGCTTGCCAGGGTCAGGCGCCGGTGGCGCATCACCCAGTCCAGGCTGCGTCCGTAACTGGCCATCATGCGCTCATTGAGGCGTTCGCTCCAGCGTTGCAGGGCGGTCTGCCGGCCTGGCGTGTGTGGCTTGAGCCAGCGCGCGCAGAGCATCGGCGTGAGGGTCAGGGACACCAGCAGGGACACCACGATCGCCGCCGCCAGGGTGATGGAAAACTCACGGAACAACGAGGTGACGATACCGCCCATGAACAGGATGGAAACGAACACCGCCACCAGCGATACGTTCATCGACAACAGGGTAAAGCCGACTTCCTTGGCACCCAGGTAGGCGGCGCGCATCGGCGCCACGCCTTCATCGATGTGCCGGGAGATGTTCTCCAGCACCACGATGGCATCGTCCACCACCAGGCCGGTGGCAAGGATCAGCGCCATCAGCGACAGGTTGTTCAGGGAAAAGCCGCACAGGTACATCACCGCGAAGGTGCCCACCAGCGACACTGGCACCGCCAGGGTCGGGATCAGCGAGGCACGCAGGTTGCCCAGGAACAGGAACACCACCAGGATCACCAGGGCCACGGCGATCAGCAGGGTGTGCTCGGCTTCCTTGAGGGTGGCGGTGATCACCGGCGAGCGGTCCATGGCCACATCGAGCTGGACACTGGCAGGCATCAGCGATTCGAGCACGGGCAGCTGTTCCTTGATCTTGGCCACCGTCTCGATGATGTTGGCCCCGGTCTGGCGGTTGATCACCAGCAGCACGGCATCCTGGTCATTGAAAAAGCCGCTGTTGTAGCGGTTCTCCACCGCGTCGCTGACCTTGGCCACATGGCTCAGGCGCAGCACCGCGCCGTCCTGGTAACGGATCACCAGCGGCTCGTAGTCCTTGGCCTTTTCCAGCTGGTCGTTGGCCTGCACCTGCCAGTTGCGCTGGCCGTCTTCGATAAAGCCCTTGGGCCGGCGCTGGTTGGCGTTGGCGATGGTCTGGCGCACGTCGTCCAGGGCCACGCCGTACTGGTTGAGCAGTTGCGGCTCCAGCTCGATACGCACCGCCGGCAGCGAACTGCCGCCGATCTGCACCTCCCCTACTCCCGGCACCTGGGACAGGCTCTGGGACAGGATGGTCGAGGCCAGGTCGTACAGCTGGCCCTTTTGCAGCACATTGGAGGTCAGGGCCAGGACCATGATCGGTGCCTGGGCCGGGTTGATCTTCTTGTAGGTCGGCATGCTGCGCATGCCGCTGGGCAGCAGGTTGCGCGAGGCGTTGATGGCGGCCTGTACTTCGCGGGCGGCGGCGTCGACGTCGCGGTCCTGGTCGAAGGCCAGTACCACCCGGGTCGAGCCCTGGCTGGAGTTGCTGGTCAAGGTGGTGACCCCGGCGATGGCGCCCATGGAACGTTCCAGGGGCGTCGCCACGGTGGAGGCCATGACCTCGGGACTGGCCCCCGGCAGGTTGGCCTGGACCACGATCACCGGGAAATCCATCTGCGGCAGCGGCGCCACCGGCAGCAGGCCGAAGCTGACGCCGCCGAGCAGCATGATCGCCAGGCTCAGCAGCATGGTCGCCACCGGGCGCCGGATGAAGGGTGCTGACAGGTTCATGGCTTGGCCTGCACCACGGCGTCAGGCTGACGGCGCCAACGTCGCGCCAGGCGATCGAAGTACAAATAGATGACAGGCGTGGTGAACAGCGTCAGCACCTGGCTGACCAGCAAGCCGCCGACCATCACCAGGCCCAGGGGCTGGCGCAGCTCGGCGCCGGAGCCGGTGGCGAGCATCAGCGGGATGGCACCGAACAGCGCCGCCAGGGTGGTCATCAGGATCGGCCGGAAACGCAGCAGCGCCGCCTGGTAGATCGCCGCCTGCGGGTCCATGCCCTGGTTGCGCTCGGCCTCCAGGGCGAAGTCGATCATCATGATCGCGTTCTTCTTGACGATACCGATCAGCAGGATGATGCCGATGATGGCGATCATGCCCAGGTCGTTGCCGGAGAGGATCAGCGCCAGCAAGGCGCCCACCGCCGCCGACGGCAGGGTCGAGAGGATGGTCACCGGGTGGATGTAGCTCTCGTAGAGCACGCCCAGGACGATGTACATGGTCACCACCGCCGCCAGGATCAGCAGCAAGGTGCTCGACAGCGAAGCCTGGAAGGCTTCGGCCGCGCCCTGGAAGCGGGTCTGCACGCCCACCGGCATGCCGATCTCCTGCTGCACCTGCTCGATGGCCTTGACCGCGTCGCCCAGGGCCACGCCCTGGCCGAGGTTGAACGACATCATCACCGCCGGGAACTGGCCGATATGGGCAATGGCCAGTTGCGCCTGGCGCTGTTCGATGCGTGCCAGGCTCGACAGGCGCACCTGCCCGCCATCGACGGCCTTGACGTGGATCTGCTCCAGCACCTGCGGCCCGAGGCTGGTCGCCGCCTCGGCCTGCAGCACCACCCTGTACTGGCTGGCCTGGGTGTAGATGGTGGAGATCTGCCGCTGGCCGAAGGCGTCGTACAGCGCGTTGGTGATGTCGGCAACATTGATGCCCAGGCGGCTGGCGGCGTCACGGTCGATCACCAGGTACACC
Source organism: Pseudomonas sp. BJa5 (assembly GCF_030272875.2). Taxonomy (NCBI): domain Bacteria; kingdom Pseudomonadati; phylum Pseudomonadota; class Gammaproteobacteria; order Pseudomonadales; family Pseudomonadaceae; genus Pseudomonas; species Pseudomonas sp. BJa5. Next base: position 105,564 of record NZ_JALRNG020000015.1, on the reverse strand, counting down.
TGCAGGCCCTTGTCCTGCAGGTCGCTGGCAACGTCGGTGAGTTCAGGGCGCTGCTGCAGGGCGTCGACCAGCTTGCCGCTCCACTGCGCCAGCAGCTCGGCGTCGGGGGACGACAGGCTGAACTGGTACTGGGTACGGCTGACCCGGTCTTCGATGCTCAGGTCCTGCACCGGCTGCATGAACAGGCGAATGCCCACCAGTCTGTCGAGCTGCGGCTGCAAGCGGGTGATCACCTCGGCGGCGGTGACGTCGCGCTCGCCGTGGGGCTTGAGGTTGATCAGCAGGCGCCCGCTATTGAGGGTGGCGTTGTCGCCATCGACGCCGATGTAGGACGACAGGCTCTGCACCGCCGGGTCCTTGAGGATCACCGCACTCAGCTCCTGCTGGCGCTGGCTCATGGCGGTAAAGGAGATCGACTGCGGGGCTTCGGAAATACCCTGGATGACACCGGTGTCCTGCTGCGGGAAAAAGCCCTTGGGCACCATCAGGTAAAGCACCACGGTGAGCCCGAGGGTGGCCACCGCCACCAGCAGGGTCAGCGGCTGATGGCGCAGCACCCAGGTCAGGCCACGGCCATAGTGCTCGATCATCCAGTCGATGAACGCTCCGCTGGCCCGGTAGAAGCGCCCCTGCTCCTCTTCCTTGGGCTCGCGCTTGAGCAGGCGGGCGCACATCATCGGCGTCAGGGTCAGGGACACCACCAGGGAAATCAGGATGGCCACCGCCAGGGTGATGGCGAACTCGCGGAACAGGCGGCCGACCACGTCGGCCATGAACAGCAGCGGGATCAGTACCGCGATCAGCGAGAAGGTCAGCGACACCAGGGTGAACCCGATCTGCCGGGCGCCCTTGAGCGCCGCCTGCATCGGTGTCTCGCCCTCCTCGATATGCCGGGAAATGTTCTCCAGCATGACGATGGCGTCGTCCACCACGAAGCCGGTGGCGATGGTCAGGGCCATCAGCGTCAGGTTATTGATCGAGAAGCCGGCCAGGTACATCACCGCAAAGGTGCCGATCAGCGACAGCGGTACCGCCACCGAAGGAATAATGGTGGCACTCAGGCGACGCAGGAACAGGAAGGTGACCATGACCACCAGGGCGATGGCCAGCAGCAACTCGTGGCGTACGTCCTTGACCGAGGCGCGGATGGTCTGGGTGCGGTCGGTGAGCACCATCACGTCCAGGCCGGCCGGCAGGTTGTCGGTGATGGTCGGCAGCATGGCCTTGATCCGGTCGACCACCTCGATGACGTTGGCCCCGGGCTGGCGCTGAATGTTCAGCAGCACCGCCTGGTTCTGGTTGGCCCAGGCTGCCAGGCGTTCGTTCTCGGCGCCGTCGACGATCTCGGCGACGTCCTTCAGGCGCAGCGGCGCGCCGTTGTTGTAGGCCAGGATCAGGTTGGCGTATTCCTCGGGGGAGCGCAACTGGTCGTTGGCGTCGAGCATCGACACCCGGGTCGGGCCGTCGAAGTTGCCCTTGGGCTGGTTGACGTTGGAGGCACCGATCAGAGTGCGCACGTCGGCCAGGTTCAGGCCCGCCGAGGCCAGGGCGTCGGGGTTGACCTTGATCCGCACCGCCTGGCGCTGGCCGCCGGCGATGCTGACCATGCCCACGCCGCTGATCTGGGCGATCTTCTGCGCCACCCGGGTGTCGACCAGGTCGTTGAGCTTGGGCAGCAGCATGGTCCTGGAGGTGATGGCCAGGGTCAGCACCGGGGTGTCGGCCGGGTTGACCTTGTTATACACCGGCGGTGCCGGCAGGTCGCTCGGCAGCAGGTTGGTGGCAGCGTTGATCGCCGCCTGCACCTGTTGCTCGGCGACGTCCATGTTCATGTCCAGGCTGAAGCGCAGGGTCAGCACCGAGGCGCCACCGGAACTGGTGGAGGCCATCTGGGTCAGCCCCGGCATCTGCCCGAACTGACGCTCAAGGGGGGCGGTGACCGCGCTGGTCATCACCTGGGGGCTGGCGCCCGGGTACAGGGTCATGACCCGGATGGTCGGGTAATCAACCTGGGGTAATGCCGCCACCGGCAGCAGTTTGTAGGCGATCAGGCCAGCCAGGACGATGGCCAGCATGCTCAGGGTGGTCGCCACCGGGCGCAGGATGAACAGCCGCGAAAGGTTCATGCGCCGGCCTTGCCGTGCTTGCGCTGCTTGTCCGCGTCCGCGGAAGCGTCTTGCTCGCCCTGGCCCTGCAGGTGCTGGCCGGGGCTGGCAGGCACCTCGGAGCTGTCGTTGACCACTTCCACGTCGCTGCCGTCACGCAGGCGGTCGGTGCCCTCGAGCACCACCCGCTCGCCCTTGGCCAGGCCTTCGAGGACCACCGTGTTGTCGCCGTCACTGGCACCGACCTTGAGCGCACGGATACGCACCTTCTTGTCCCCTTCGAGCACATAGACGAAGGTGCCATCGGTGCCGAACTGGATCGCCGCCGAAGGGGCCAGCACCACGTTCTTCAGGGTATCGGCGAGCAGGCGCACATTGACGAACTGGTTGGGGAACAGCGCTTCGTCCTGGTTCTCGAAGCGCGCCTTGAACTTGAGGGTGCCGGTGGTGGTGTCGATCTGGTTGTCCAGGCTGCGCAGCACGCCGACCGCCTGCTGCTTGACGTCGCCACGGTCCCAGGCTTCCACCGGCAGGTTGGCGCCGCTGCGGTAGCGCGCCAGCACGGTACCCAGCTCCGACTCGGGCAAGGTGAAGGCCACGGTGATCGGCTGGGTCTGGGTGATCACCACCAGGGCGGTGGTGTCGTTGGCCGCCACCAGGTTGCCGACGTCCAGCTGACGCAGGCCCAGGCGGCCGGAAATCGGCGCGCGGATGCGGGCGAAGTCCAGGTTCAGCTTGGCATCGCCAACCGCGGCCTGGTTGGTCTTGATCGTGCCCTGGTACTGGCCGACCAGCGCCACCTGGGTGTCGAGGGTCTGCTTGGCGATGCTGTCTTCGGCGTACAGGCCTTTATAGCGCGCCAGGTCGATCTGGGCGTTCTTCAATTGCGCCTGGTTCTGCGCCAGGGTGCCTTCGGCCTGTTGCAGGGCGATCTGGTAGCTGCGCGGGTCGATCTCGGCAAGCAGGTCGCCGGCCTTGACCTTCTGCCCTTCCTGGAAATTGACCTTGACCAGCTCACCGGCGACCCGGCTGCGCACGTTGACAGTGTTGGTCGCGGTGACCGTACCCAGGGCCTTGAGGTAGACCGGGAAGTCACCGACGGTGGCTGGCGCCACCCGCACCGGTACGGGCCCGGCAAAGGCGCCGAACCCCGGCCGCCCGCCCTTGCCGCCTGGTCCGCCCAGCCCGCCCGCCGGCTTGTTGGCTGCAGGTGCAGGCCACAGCCACCAGCACAGGCCGGCGACCAGCAGCAGGATCAGCAGGCCGACAAGCCAGCGACGAGGGGAACGGGAACGAGAAAGCATCGGTTGATCGACCATTGTGCGAATAAGAATTCTTTTGAGGAGGCTGAACGATAAGCACTGAACGAGGATAAGCAAAGCGCCTTTACCGGCAATTTACCTTGGGCTTACGTTGCTAAGACAATGAACTATAAATAAAAACGGCCTGGACTAGGGCCAGGCCGTTACAACTGCTAGCAAATTAGCAGCATCGCGGGGCAAGCCCGCTCCTGTGGGAGCGGGCTTGCCCCGCGATCGCTTTACTTCAACACGGCCAGCGCAGCGTCGTAGTTAGGCTCGTCGGCGATTTCGCCCACCAGCTCGCTGTGCAGCACCTTGTCGTTCTCGTCCAGTACCACCACGGCGCGGGCGGTCAGGCCGGCCAGCGGGCCGTCGGCGATGGCAACGCCGTAGTTCTCGATGAACTCACGGCCACGCAGGGTGGACAGGTTCTTGACGTTTTCCAGGCCTTCGGCGCCGCAGAAACGGGACTGGGCGAACGGCAGGTCGGCGGAGATGCACAGCACCACGGTGTTGGCGACGTCGTTGGCCTTCTTGTTGAAGGTGCGGACCGAAGTGGCGCAGGTCGGGGTATCGACGCTTGGGAAGATGTTCAGCACTTTGCGCTTGCCGGCGAAGTCTTTCAGGGTCACGTCAGCCAGGCCGGCGCCGACCAGGGAGAACGCTGGCGCCTGGGCGCCGACTTTCGGCAGATCGCCCTTGACCTGAACCGGGTTGCCTTTGAGAGTCACTTGAGCCATGAGCTGAGTCCTTATGCGGGGGTGAGTTAAGGACCAGAGTTAATCATGAAAGTGCCCGGGCACCTATGGGCGAAATGATAAATTGTTGTATTGCCAGACAACTTTTGTGGACAAAGCGAGTGTCCGGAAGCTGACAATCCAGCTTCCGGAGCGCTTCACAGCATCAGCTCAGCAGCGAATAGACCAGTGCCGAAATGGCCACCAGGCCCACCGCAACCACGAAGACGTTGGACATCTGCCCGCTGTACTTGCGCATCGCCGGCACCTTGCGGATGGCGTACATCGGCATCAGGAACAGGATCGCGGCGATCACCGGGCCACCGAGGGTCTCGATCATGCCCAGGATGCTCGGGTTGAGGGTGGCGACGATCCAGCAGATCACCAGCATGAAGGCCGCGGTCATGCGGTCCAGTGCTTTGGCGCCCGGGCGCTTGCCGCTCTTGACGATCAGGCCCTTGAGGCCTTCGCTGGCGCCGATGTAGTGGCCCAGGAACGACTTGGCGATGGCCACGAAGGCGATCAGCGGCGCGGCAAAGGCGATGGTCGGGTTGCTGAAGTGGTTGGCCAGGTACGACAGGATCGACAGGTTCTGCGCCTTGGCTTCGGCCAGTTGCGCAGGCGTCAGGGTCAGTACGCAGCTGAACACGAAGAACATCACCATGGCCACCATCAACAGGTGGGCGCGGCCCAGGATCTGCCCGCTGCGCTCGTCGGCATGGGCACCGTAGCGGCGCTTCTGGTCAACGGCAAAGGCCGAGATGATCGGCGAATGGTTGAAGGAGAAGACCATTACCGGAATCGCCAGCCACAGGGTGTGCAGGAAGGCTGAACCCGATGGCAACTCGTTGGCGGTGGTGAGGATGCCGCCGTTCCAGTGTGGAATCAGGAACACCGCCAGGAACGCCAGGGCGACGATGAACGGGTACACCAGCAGGCTCATGACCTTGACCGTGGCCTGCTCGCCGCAGCGCACGATGGCCAAAAGGCCGAGGATCAGCACGAAGGACAGCACCGCGCGCGGTGGCGGCTCGATGTGCAGCTGATGCTCCATGAAGCTGCCGACCGTGTTGGTCAGGGCCACGCTGTAGATCAGCAGGATCGGGAAGATGGCGAAGAAGTACAGCAGGGTGATCAGGGCACCGGCCTTGATGCCGAAGTGCTCTTCGACCACTTCGGTGATATCGGCGCCGTCACGACCGGAGAGCACGAAGCGGGTCAGGCCACGGTGCGCGTAATAGGTCATGGGGAAGGCCAGCAGTGCCAGAATCAGCAAAGGCCAGAAACCACCGAGCCCGGCGTTGATCGGCAGGAACAGGGTTCCGGCGCCGATGGCCGTGCCAAACAGGCCCAGCATCCAGGTGGTGTCGTGACGGGACCAGCTGCCGAGGGCGGCTGGGGTCGATTCAAAGCGTTGTTCAACGCTCGGGGCCTGCTCATTCATCCGGGTGCAACTCCACTCGCAAGACTGCAACAGCGCTGAGAGTGGCGAAACAGACGCTTCACGCACCCCAGCCATAAAAGAGGGGCGCGATTGTGCGCTCAAAGGTTGCACTTGAGAAGCCCCCTTCCGAGGAGCGGTTGCACCTTTACCAAAAAACAGCGCGGGGCAAGCCCGCTCCCACACCTGTTGCGTGGGAGCGGGCTTGCCCCGCGATCAGCGTCTACACCGATTACTGAACCGCAGCAATCGCCTCGGCCACCTGCTGCAGGTTGTCCGGACGCAGGCCCGACATGCACACCCGGCCGCTGTCGATCAGGTACACACCGAACTCGTCACGCAGGCGACGCACCTGGGCAACGCTCAGGCCCGTGTAGCTGAACATGCCGCGCTGTTCCAGGAAGAACTGGAAGTCCTGGCCCGGCAGCAGCACTGCCAGGGCGTCGACCAGCCCCTGGCGCATGTCCAGGATGCGCAGGCGCATCTGCTCGACTTCCGCCGCCCACTGGGCATTGAGTTCGGCATCGCCGAGCACCGCGGCCACCAGCTGGGCGCCGAAGCTGGGCGGGCTGGAGTAGTTGCGACGCACGGTGGCCTTGAGCTGGCCGAGCACGCTTTGCGCGGTGTCGGCATCGTCACAGACCACCGACAGGCCCCCTACCCGCTCACCGTACAGCGAGAAGATCTTCGAGAACGAGTTGCTGACCAGGCACGGCACGCCGGCGCGGGCCACTTCGCGGATGGCATAGGCGTCTTCGGCCAGGCCCTCGCCGAAGCCCTGGTAGGCGATGTCGAGGAACGGAATCAGCTCGCGCGCCTTGACCACCTCGATCACCTGTTGCCACTGGTTCTGGCTCAGGTCGACGCCGGTGGGGTTGTGGCAGCACGGGTGCAGCAGCACGATGCTGTTGGCCGGCAGGGTCTTGAGAGTGGCGAGCATGCCGTCGAAATCCAGGCCACGGCTGCCCTGGTCGAAGTACGGGTAGGTGTTGACCTTGAACCCTGCGCCTTCGAAGATCGCCCGGTGGTTGTCCCAGGTCGGGTTGCTCACCCAGACCTGCGACTCGGGGAAGTAGCGCTTGAGGAAGTCGGCACCGACCTTCAGCGCGCCGGAGCCACCGACAGTTTGCACGGTGGCCACGCGGCCGCCCTGCACAGCCGGGTGATCAGCACCGAACAGCAGCGCCTGGATCGCCTGGCGATAGCTGTGCAGGCCTTCCATCGGCAGGTACAGCGAGGCTTCATGAGGCTGTCCGGCCATGCGCTTCTCGGCTTCGCCAACGGCAGCCAGCTGTGGTACCACGCCTGCGGCATCGTAATACAGGCCGATACTCAGGTTGACCTTGTTGGCCCGTGGGTCGGCCTTGAAGGTCTCCATCAGGGAGAGGATCGGGTCGCCGGCATAGGCATCGACATGTTTGAACACAGCGTGCAGCTCCTTGGTTCTGGGCAATTCGAAAAGGACTGTGGCGAGAATACCTGTAGCGGCGCCGAAGGAACATGTCTGCGGGTGCAACTAATCAATGCATTCATGCACGCCTGTCGCCTGGTCGGGCCAGGGCAGCCAGCCTTCACGGTAGGCAAGGTACAGCAGCGCACAGACATTGGCCGTGGCCGTCTTGTCGAGCATGTTGCGTCGATGCGTGCGGGCGGTCTGGTCGCTGATCCCCAGCGCACGGGCCACCTGCTTGTCGCTCAGCCCCCGGGACAGGCAGCCAAGCACCTGCTGCTCGCGTGTCGACAACGGTGTCGCCGACGATTGCCGGGCTGGATCGCGCCCAGGCACAGGTAGATCGCCACCAGCGCGCTGGCGCGGCCGAGCTTGAGCTTGTCGAGCAGGTTCTCGCGGTGCTTGCGTGCAGTGGAAAAGGCGATGGACAGCTGCAGGGCCACTTCCCGGTCCGTCAATCCCTGTGCAATCAACGAAAGCACCACGGTTTCCCGCTCACTCAATCGCATGTTCGCTCCCTGAACCGTTCGCAACTGCGCCGAGGCTTGCCCGCACCTGAAGAGCAAGCCTAGGACCTGCCCTACCCCTGTCAAGTCGGGCCAAAAGCCCCTTTTGCATACCGCATTTGCCGAATGTTCTCAGCCCCCCATACAGATGGACGATTCAGTTGCCGACGTTATTCAACCCGGTGGTCGGCGGCAGGGAATGTCGCTGCGAGTCGCTGTTCGGCCCACTCGAACACTCAACGGAAAAGGAATGCGCATCATGAACTGGAACCGCTCGTTTACTGATCTGATCCGCAATGGCCGTGCCGCGTACTGGGGCAACTGGACCCTCGACCAGAAGCTCAAGGTCGGCTGTGTCGGCTTTGTTTCTCCCGACAGCGGTGATTTCACGCTGGTGCAGGAACAAGCGCCCGGGCTGACCGTCAGCACCCGAAATGCCCCCAACCAGTGGAAACTATCGTCGAGCAATGTGAAACGCAGCCAGAGCAACGTTGCCTTGGACGGATCGGCGACCGACCCGGAAACCGGCACCAAGATCACCGCGGGCACCGAGGTGAAATGGGACTTTGCCTCCACCGGCTCGATCGCCTCGGAGTTCGGTATTGCCTCAGAGGACTACCTGGGCGACCTCACGGTGTTGACCCAACCCCAGACCCTGCAATGGCTCAAAGACCAAGCCAGCCGGGTCAGCATGGCGTCCAGCGCAGGTATCGCCCAGGGCTTCGGTGTGGTCACCAGCGTGATCTACGCCACCAGCGGCCTGAACGTCGGCTCGCAGGACAACAGCTCGTCGTTCTCCATCACCGGCTCCGTGGGTGGCGTGCAAGACCTGCTGGCCAGTGCCGACGCCAAGGGCTCCTACGTTTCGACCAATCAGACCAAGAGCGTCGACCAGCACTTGTGGCCCGACAAGGCCGGCACACTGGCCACCCAGTCGATCCCGATCGCCTACACCTTCGCGTCATTCGACGGCGAGCTGCTGATCCCCAACTGGATCAATCGCCTGGGCGGGCTGGAGATTCTGTTCAACAACAAACCCGGTTGCACCTACATCACCGCCATCACCCTGGACTACGACACGCCGTCAGGCAAGCAGCACCAGTCGTTCAGCTTGAGTGGCGGCCTGTCGAAAACCGTGGGGAACATTCCGCTCAACGCCACCAACATCGCTGTCCAGGTGACGTTCAAAGGGATGGTGAACAGCGACAACTACAGCTTCAGCTGGCCCAGCCCGCTGGGCCAGTGGCTGACCGGAAGCCGGGAAATCCAGATGACGGGCGTATGGCCGGGCAAGACCTCGGCCAAAGATCTCGAACATTGACCAGCGCCCGCTCAATCAACCTGCACAGGGCAGCCCGCAAGGGCTGCCGCGAGGACACCATCATGTGTAATTGCACATCCGACTTCCTGGTCAAGCACGTGCGCATTCTTGGCCAGCGCCAACCTGACGATCTGTACAACCAACTGATTCAACGCGATCTCGAGGTGCCTGTGGAAGCGATGCTCATCCTTAACCAGAAGATCGACAACACCCGTGAAGCGGTGACACACCGGGCGGGTATCACCCTCCAGGCGAGGGTCGAAGAGTTCGGTCACCAGTATCCCAATACCGTGATGTTCATGGACCTGGCGACGCTGCAACAGCTCTGCACATCGCTCAACCCGTTGCAACGTAGCAAGCGTGACTTCGACTGCAGGGTGCGCATTCCCTGGATCGTGACCTGGACGGGCACCAACACTTACGAGGTGGTGCAGAATGCAGCGGGCTTTGGCGCCTCTACCGACGCCGAGGGCCTCTGCAATCATTACCGCCTACCGCTGAAGGATGGACACAGCAACACCAGCAACTGGAAAGCCACAGGCCTGTAGGAACAGACCCCATCGCCAGCCAGGCTGGCGATGGGGTCTGGGCACTCAGGCCTGCGCCATGGACTGCAACTGCGCCAGCTCTTCCACCGTCAGGCTCACCCCGTCACGCGCCGAGGCTTCACGCTCACGGTAGCGCCGCTCACCGGGCATGCGGGTCAAGCCCACCGCCTGCATCTGCTTGACCAGCTCATGGCTGCGCTCGGCGAAGCGATTGCCTTCAGCCTTGCTCGGGTCGATGACGATAATCAGTTGCCCGGTCCATGGGGTTTTCGCCCCCGGGTGCTGCGTCCAGTCGAACTCCCAGGAGAAATTCCCTCCGGTCAGCGCCGCCGCCAGCAGCTCGACCATCATCGACAGCGCCGAGCCCTTGTGCCCGCCGAACGGCAGCAGCGCCCCGCCGTCGAGGATCTTGCCCGGCTCACGGGTCGGCTGGCCGTCGCTGTCCACGCCCATGCCTTCGGGCAGCAGTTCACCCTTGCGTGCGGCAATCTGCACATCACCGTGGGCAATGGCGCTGGTGGCCATGTCGAAGACAATCGGATCGCAGCCGGCACAAGGTGCGGCAAAGGCGATCGGGTTGGTGCCGAACAGCGGCTTGCGCGCGCCATGGGGCACCACGCAGGTCATGCTGTTGACCACGCTCAGGGCCACCAGGCCTTCGTCGGCAAACGGCTCGACATCCGGCCAGAGTGCTGCGAAATGGTGCGAATTATGGATCGCCAGCACGGCGATGCCGGCACTGCGCGCCTTCTCCACCAGCAGCTCGCGGGCGGCAGCCAGCGCAGGCTGGGCGAAGCCGCCCCGGGCATCGACGCTGACATAACCACTGGCGACATCGCTGACCACAGGCACAGCCTGGCCATCGACCCAGCCACTGGCCAGGGTCGAGACATAACCGGGGATACGGAACACCCCGTGGCTGTGCGCGCCATCACGCTGGGCACTGGCACAGTTGAAGGCAAGGCTGGCGGCCACCGCGTCGCTGCAGCCGTGACGAACGAAGATGCGGTGCAGCAAGGCCTGCAAATCGGCAAAGGCAATCTGTGTGACGGCGGTGTCGGGACGTGCGGACATCTGAAGCTCCCTTATTGGATTTGGTATGGGCTTACAGCGCAGGGCAAGGCCTGGAACTCTCGCGCAGTGACAGCAAACTGTCAAATATTGACTTGATGACAGAAAACATTCATTTTCTGTTTCCAAGTGCAACCGCCTTCGAGAATCGCCCGTGAGCCAACCGATCAAGCAACGCCTGGAAAACAGCCTGCACAACGCGGCGGCTTCGGGTCGCAAGATCGCCAGCTACATGCTCGCCAACCTCACCGACCTGCCCTTCGAAACCTCGGCCAGCCTCGCGGCCAAGATCGGCGTCAGCGAGTCGAGCGTCGGGCGTTTCTGCCGTGCGTTGGGCTACGAGCACCTCAAGGCGCTCAAGCACGATCTCAAGGACGACCTGGGCGATGGCCCCTGGCTGGTCGGTGATCGTTTGCAAGAATTCCGCCAACAGCAGGGCAAGGATGCCGCCGGCATCGCCCGCAGCCTCGAACAGGAAGTCGCGGCACTGGTGCGGGTCTACGAATACAGCCGTACCCCGGCCTGGGAAACGGTCAGCCAGCGCCTGGCGCAACGGCGCCGGGTATTCGTCGCAGGCTTTCAGACCGAGCGCGGCATCGCCCAGTGCATGGCCCACCTGCTGCAGTACCTGCGCGACGGCGTGCAGGTGGTCGATGGCAGTGCCGGGCACTTCGGCGAAGTGTTGCTGGCCGAGCCTGGCGAGTGCGCCCTGGTGGTGTTCGAGGCACGCCGTTACTCGCGCCACGCCCTGACCCTGTGTCGCAAGGCACGGGAAGCGGGCATCCCGGTAACACTGGTTACCGACACCTTCTGTGACTGGGCCGATGCCAACGCCGATGAGGTGTTTCGCATCCCCACCGAATTCAATCTGTTCTGGGAGTCGACCGCGACGATGCTGTCGTGGGCGCACCTGATGGTCAACGAGGTCTGCAAGAAGCTTGGACCGGATGTTGAAAAACGCTTGGAAGCAACTGCCGCTCTACACAATGAATTCGTTGGCTACACGTCAGCGAGCAAACAATAGCAAGAGTGCAAATAACAGATCGAGGTGTTACATGAAACCCGTTATCCGCTTTGCAGGCGCGTGCGCCCTGCTGCTCGCCAGCGCAACCATGGCCCAGGCCGAAACCCTGAGGTTCGCCACCGAAGGCGCCTACCCACCGTTCAACTATGTGGACTCGGATAACCAGCTGCACGGCTTCGATATCGATATCACCAAGGCCCTGTGCGAGCAGATGAAGGTCGAATGCACCCTGGTGGCCCAGGACTGGGAAGGCATCATCCCGGCGCTGATGGCCAAGAAGTACGACGCGGTGGTGGCGTCGATGATCGACACCGAGGAGCGACGCAAGAAGATCGCCTTCACCAACCACTACTACAAGACCCCGCTGTCGGTCGCCGTGGCCAAGGACAGCGAGATCAACGACGCGCAGACCAGCTTCAAGGGCTACACGGTCGGTGCGCAGTCCTCCTCGACCCAGGCGATCTATGCCGAAGACGTGTACGGCAAGGCCGGTGCCGACGTCAAACTCTACCCGACCCTCGATGAAGCCAACGCCGACCTTGCCGCCGGGCGCCTGGACGGCGTGATCGCCGACAAGTTCCCGCTGCACGAGTGGCTGGGCAAGGCCGGCAAGGACTGCTGCAAGATCCTCGGCGACGTCAACGGCACCAAGGCCGATGCCGCCATTGCCGTGCGCAAGGAAGATGAAGCCCTGCGCGAGCGCCTGAACAAGGCCCTGGACGAAATCGTCGCCAACGGCACCTACCAGAAGATCGCCAGTCGTTACTTCGACTTCGATATCTATCAGTGACCGATCGCGGGGCAAGCCCGCTCCCACCCAGTGTGGGAGCGGGCTTGCCCCGCGATAAAGCCCTCCTCAGCACCACACACTCTTTAACCGAGAGGGTTCGCCCATGCTCGAACAACTGTCCCTGTTATCTTTCGCCAGCGGCGGCTGGGGCCAGGCCCTGCTGGCCGGCGCCCTGGTGACCATTTCCCTGGCCCTGGCCTGCCTGCCCATCGGCCTGCCCCTGGGCCTGGGCGTGGCCCTGATGGCCCGTTCGCCCAAGCGCTTTCCGCGCGCCGTGGCCACGGTGTTTTCCACTGTATTCCGCGGCCTGCCCGAACTGCTCACGCTGCTGATCATCTACTACGGCTGCCAGATCGCCGCGCAGAAAATCCTCCTGGCCATGGGCTATGAGGGCGAGGTGATGATCAACACCTTCCTCGCCGCGATGATCGCCTTCAGCCTGGTGTTCGCCGCGTTCTCCAGCGAAATCTGGCTGGGCGCCTTCAAGACCGTCGCCAAGGGCCAGTACGAGGCCTCCCAGGCCCTGGGCCTGAGCAAGGCCACCACCTTTCGCAAGGTGATCTTCCCGCAACTGGTGCGCATCGCCATGCCGGGGCTGTCGAACAACTGGCTGTCGCTGCTCAAGGACACCTCGCTGGTCTCGACCATTTCCCTGGTCGACCTGATGCGCCAGACCAACCTTGCGGTCAGCGTGACCAAGGAGCCGATGTTCTTCTACGGCGTGGCCTGCCTGGGCTACCTGCTGTTCTCGGCGCTGTCGGGCCGGGTCTTCGTATTCATCGAGCAGTATTTCAGCCGTCACCTGCGGAGCGCCCGGACATGAGTTTCGATCAACTGCTGGCCTTCGTTCTCGACCCCGACCTGCTGGAACGCTACGGCCCACGCTTTATCGACGGCCTGCTGGTGACCGCCAAGCTGGTGGCCATTTCCTTCACCCTCGGCGCGCTGCTGGGCATGCTCCTGGCCCTGGCGCGGCTGTCCAACAACCTGCTGCTGCAACGCCTGAGCGCCGGCTACATCTACTTCTTCCGTGGCTCGCCGCTGCTGGCCCAGCTGTTCTTGCTGTACTACGGCCTGGGTTCGCTCAAGGGCTTCTGGCAAGACGTCGGTATGTGGTGGTTCTTCCGCGAAGCCTGGTACTGCACCTTGCTGGCCTTCGTGCTCAACACCGCCGCCTACCAGGCCGAGATCTTCCGCGGCGCCCTGCTGGCCGTGGCCCCCGGCCAGTATGAAGCAGCCAAGGCCCTGAGCCTCAAGCGCTCGACCACCTTCTTCAAGGTGATCCTGCCGCAATCGCTGATCGTCGCCATCGGCCCGCTGGGCAATGAGCTGATCCTGATGATCAAGGCCAGCGCCATTGCCTCGCTGGTGACCATCTACGACCTGATGGGCGTGACCAAGCTGGCCTTCTCGCGCAGCTTCGACTTCCAGATCTACCTGTGGGCCGCCGTGCTCTACCTGCTGATCGTCGAGATCGTACGGCGCAGCCTCAAACACATCGAAGGCCGACTGGGCCGCCACCTGCGCTGATTGCCTGTTTTCTGAGGACCGTTCCAATGCACTGTCAAACCATCGTTCTGGGCGCCGGTATCGTCGGCGTGAGCACGGCGCTGCACCTGCAGGCCCGCGGCCGCAAGGTGATCCTCATCGACCGCGACGAACCGGGCAGCGGCACCAGCCATGGCAACGCCGGGCTGATCGAGCGCTCGAGCGTGATTCCCTATGCCTTCCCCCGGGAGCTGTCGAGCCTGCTGCGCTATGGCCTGAACCGTCAGTCCGACGTGCGCTACAGCCCGCTGCACCTGCCGAAGATCGCCCCCTGGCTGTTCAAGTACTGGCAGAACTCCTCCGCCGCCGGCCTTGCCGTGGCCACCAAGGCCATGCTGCCGCTGGTGCAGCGCTGCGTGGAAGAACACGATGCCCTGATCGAAGACGCGGGCCTGGCAGACCTGGTCAAGGCCCATGGCTGGATCGAGGTTTTTCACAACGACGCCGCATTTCGCAAGGCCCAGGCCGACGCTCATGCCCTGAAGTCGTTCGGCCTGAGCTACGAGATCCTCGATCGCCGGCAGTTGCGCGAACGCGAAACCGACCTCACCGAAAACGTGGTCGGCGGCATCCACTGGCTCGATCCCAAGACCGTCACCAACCCCGGCGGCCTGACCCGTGGCTATGCGGCGCTGTTCGTCAAGCGCGGCGGCCAGTTCATCCATGGCGATGCGCGGACCCTGCGCCAGGTCGGCAGTGACTGGCAGGTGGACAGCCGCCAGGGGCCGATCACTGCGCCGGAGGTGGTGGTCGCCCTCGGCCCGCAGTCGGGTGAGCTGTTCCGGCCGCTGGGCTACACCATTCCCCTGGAAATCAAGCGTGGCTACCACATGCACTACCAGGGCCGCGATGGGGCCGCGCTCAAGCATTCGATCTGTGACGCCCAGGGTGGTTATGTGCTGGCACCCATGGCCCAGGGCATTCGCCTGACCACCGGCATCGAGTTCGCCGCCAGCAGCGACGCCATCAATGAAATCCAGCTGCAGCGCTGCGAAGCCATTGCCCGCACGATCTTCCCCCTGGGCAAGCGCCTCGATCCCAAGCCCTGGCTGGGCCGCCGCCCCTGCCTGCCGGACATGCGCCCGGTGATCGGCCCGGCGCCGCGCCACAAGGGCCTGTGGTTCAACTTCGGTCATGCCCACCACGGCCTGACCCTGGGCCCGGTCAGCGGCCGCCTGCTGGCGGAAATGATGACCGGCGCCGACACCTTTACCGACCCTGCGCCCTACAGCGCGGCACGCTTCAACTGATCGCGGGAGAATAACAATATGACCGCTTCACTGAGCCTTGCAGCCTCCACCCCTACCCCACACACCGACCCGCGGAAGGTCGTGGTGACCATCGAAGGGCTGAACAAGCATTACGGCGCCTTCCATGTGCTGCGCGACATCAACCTGAACGTGCGCGAGGGCGAGCGCATCGTCCTGTGCGGCCCTTCCGGCTCGGGCAAGTCGACCCTGATCCGCTGCATCAACCGCCTGGAAATCGCCGAGCGCGGCACCATCCGCGTCCACGACACGGACCTGGCCCTGACCACCCGCCAGGCCGCCGAGGTCCGCAGTGAAATCGGCATGGTGTTCCAGCACTTCAACCTGTTCCCGCACATGAGCGTGCTGGACAACTGCACCCTGGCGCCCATGACCGTGCGCGGCCTGTCGCGCAAGGAAGCCGAGGAACGTGCGCGTTTCTACCTGAACAAGGTGGGCATCGAAAGCCAGGCCGGCAAATACCCCAGCCAGCTCTCCGGCGGCCAGCAACAGCGGGTAGCGATTGCCCGGGCGCTGTGCATGAAGCCGAAGATCATGCTGTTCGACGAGCCGACCTCGGCGCTCGACCCGGAGATGGTAGCCGAGGTGCTGGACGTGCTGGTGAAACTGGCCGACACCGGCATGACCATGCTCTGCGTCACCCATGAAATGGGCTTCGCCCGCCAGGTGGCCGAGCGCGTGCTGTTCCTCGATGGCGGGCAGATCATCGAGGACGCCAGCCCCGAGGCGTTCTTCAATAATCCGCAGAGTGCGCGGGCGCAGGGGTTCCTCGCGCAGATCCTGCATTGAGGTCAATCGCGGGGCAAGCCCGCTCCCACAGGGTGGGAGCGGGCTTGCCCCGCGATCGGGCTTACTGCGGATGCATCTTCGACTTGATCAACCCCACAATGAAGGTCAGCACCGCACCACCGGCACCACCGCCGACAATGCTGCTGATCAGCGACGGCAGGTCCATGGCCCCGCCCGCCGCGGCAGCACCCGGCTCTCCGGTAATCGCCGCGACGATCTGCCCGAGCACCACCCCGCCGATACCCCCGACGATCGAATTGAGCCCTGTGCCCATCCCTTGCTTGCTCATGCCGACGGCGTTGCCGCCGACCACGCCGGCAATGATCTGAACCACCAGACTGACGATATCCATCACGTTAACCCCATGTAGCGTTGAGAGATGACGACTCGCATCCACCGACTACAAAGGCATGACCACAGGATCAGAGGCGTCTCGATCCGGTCAACGACAGCGGGCTGTTGCCGAGTGACAAAGTATAGGTAGCACGCGGCCAGTGCGCCAAAGCCGGCCTTCGATCGGCACCTGGTAAAAATGCCAGGTTGCAACCCGGCTCCGGGCCCGGCGCGCTCAGGTCCGGCCGGTTTTGCAAGCCCCACGCATCGTTAATTATTATTGACTGGCAAACACCCTGACCTGCGCCAGTTCCTGCCGCGCTCAGCCTGATCATTGCATCCAGGCAATGACAAGCTTCGGCCGCGCAATCTGAAGTCGTTTGACATATTAAACGGCTCTGGCAAGCTTAATACAGGTTTCGACCGGAAACATTGGCCCCAAGCGGCGTTCCGGCAGTGCTCGAAACCTCAGGTAGCGCAGGGTTCCAGTTGCGCGCCTGCACAATAATGACAGGCCGCGCCTGTCCCAAGGTGACATATGCCCAACAGCAACATTGGCAATAAGAAACAAACCCTTCGCAAACCCGTCGTCCTGATGACCATGGGCGCCCAGGAGCGCAAAGGTCACGATTATCAGGTCATGACCCACAAATACATCGTGCCGCTGGTTGAACACGCCGGCTGCGTACCAGTACTGGTACCGACCTGCTGCGGCATCGAAGACCTGGAAACCTACCTGGACATGGCCGATGGCGTGTACCTGACCGGTGCAGGCAGCAACATCGACCCGGCCCTGTACGGCCAGGAAAACCAGACCCCGGGCAAGGGCCAGGACCGCGACCGCGACCTGTTCGACATGCCCCTGGTCAAGGCCGCCATCGCCCGTGGCCTGCCGATCTTCGGCATTTGCCGTGGCATGCAGGAAATCAACGTGGCCCTGGGTGGTGACATCCACCAGAAGGTCTACGCCGAGCCTGGCTTCAACGATCACCGGGAAAACCCCGAGGATCCGGTAGACGTCCAGTACAGCGCCGTTCACGGCGTGCGCCTGGAGCAAGGCAGCTGGCTGCACAAGCTGCTCAAGAGCGACGAGATCCGCGTCAACTCGCTGCACGGCCAGGGCCTGAACACGCTGGGCAAGGGCATCGAGCCACTGGCCTGGGCCGAAGACGGCCTGGTCGAAGCCATCCACGCGCCAAGCCTGTCGCCGTTCCTGTTCGCCGTGCAATGGCACCCGGAGTGGCAAGCAGCGAAGAACCCGGACTCGATCAAAATGTTCGAAGCCTTCGGCGAGGCCTGCCGCAAGCAGGTAGCGAAGGCCCAAGGTGTAAAGACCTTTAGTTCGGCAGCGTAATGGATCGCGGGGCAAGCCCGCTCCTACCGGCGGTGGGAGCGGGCTTGCCCCGCGATGCGTTCAAATACTGGCCGACGGCCCCTGCAACCGGGGCGCCCAATCCTCCACCTCGGCCTTTTCCAACCGACGCTCCAGCGTCCTGCGCCACGACGGCGCCAGCGGCAGCTCCAGGCACTGGCGAATCACCTCGGCATTGACCTGCCTCTCGAACAACACCGACGACAACCGCGCCACCGACCACTGCGGATGCGGACGCGCGATCAGTTCGAAGGCCGCACCTGCCGCCACGACCCCCTCCTCCAGCACCCGGTAATACCAGCCGGTACGACCACTTTGCTGGACCCGCAACGACATATCCTTCACCGCAAAACGATCATTGAGCTTCCAGCACGGCTGGCGCCCCTGGGACACCTCCAGGATGGCCGTGCCGGCACGGAACCGATCACCCAGGCAGACCTCGGCCTCGGTCAGGCCATGGCTGCTGAAGTTCTCGCCAAAGGCCCCGGGCGCCTGCAACAGCGGATGCTCGCCCAGTTCGGCGCGCCACTGCGCATAGTGCTCGCGGGGGTAGTGATGGATTGCCTTGTCCTTGCCGCCATGCACCCGCAGGTCGCCCTGCTCGTCACCGGCCAGGCCCAGTTCAGTCACGGCCAGTTCGCCATTGCGCGGCAGCTTGGCGATGGCACTGCTGGAACCCGGCCGGGTATAGGGCACGGCCTTGCCGGTCAGGATGGTCTCAAGCTTCATTGCCACTCACTCCGTCAGTTCGGCGAGCTGATGCTCGCGGCAAATCAGTTCGCGCTCGGCCGGGGCCAGCGGCTCCTGGGTCAGTTCGCAAAAACCACCCGTGGTGGTCTTGCGGTGAAAGCGGCAGGTCTTGCACAGGCCGAAACCCGGCACATCCTCGTGCTGCTGGATGGTGCGCAACAGCTCGCTCAGCAGCGCCTCCAGGTCCCCGGCGCGCTCACCCATGCGCGTACTGGCCGAAGCCAGGAACGCCGGCGGCATGACTGCGTCGAGCAGTGCACGCGCAGGCGCAGTCAGGCTCAGGTGCACGCTGCGCTTGTCGGCCTGGTCCTGGGTCTTGACGATCAGGCCCTTGGTTTCAAGGGCCTTGAGCGATTGCGACACCGTGCCCTTGGTCAGCCCCAGGTACTCGGTGACCGCCAGGGGCGTATTGGAGTAACGGTTGCAGCGCGACAGGTAGAGCAAGGCGCTGAGCTGGATCGGCTGCAGATCGGCCAGCAGCGGGTGCTGGCGAAACCAGACGCGGGTCAGGCTCGACAGCCTTTCCAACAGGTCGAATAGCACGGCAGGAGGCCTCGATTGATGATCTCGATAGATAGTATCGAATAAAAACCATATTGACAAAGCGCGGCATAGGCTTAGGCTATTTGGTATCGATTCGAAACCATAAACCGCACAGGAGCCACCCCATGAAACGCACCCTCGCCTTCACCCTCGGCCTGCTCGCCACCCAGGCCTGGGCCCACGAAAGCCCTGGCATCAATAGCGCCAAGGGCAATGCCGAAGCCGCCTTCGACCTGGTCCAGACCCGGGTCTTCAAGCAGGGTGACAACCTGGTGTTCGAGCAACTGGTCGACGGTAAGGCCGGCAGCCGCCTGCCCAGCGCCAAAGGTTCGTTTGCCGGCGCCGAGGTGTACAGCTATGTCTGGCCCACCAGCCTGGACAGCAGCAGCGTCGGCTTTGAAGCTCAGGCCGGCATCCTGGCCCTGGCCCTGACCTCGCACCCCGACTTCGACGACACACCCAAACTGGACGAAAACCGCGACGGCAAGAACGACAACGACGGCGGCTTGTGGCACTCGCACTGGGTAGTGCTGAGCAAGGACGCCAGCTGCGGCCCGAGCGGGCTGAAGGTGCGCGATATCCCTGAAGGGGTGAAGCCGAAGCTCCCGGCCACCTGGCCCGGTGCACCGATCTACATCGACTCCCCCGGCTACGACCTGAGCCTGGACAACAATGCCGCACGCATCAGTGTGCCGCTGGCCGCCGTGGGCTTCCCGCAAAGTTTCAACTACGACGGCGTGACGGCGGCACTGAAGGTCAATGCCGACCTGCACAACCCGCTGCTGTGCGTGAGCAGCGTATGGGATATCAGCTCTGGCGACCTGTCACTGCCGGGCACCTGGAAGCTCAAGGAGTAATGCACGAACCGCTGAGCGGATGAGCGCGACAGCTCCTCAGGCACTGCCACCGGTGCAGAAGCGCGCCAGGCTGTTGCTCAGGTGCAGCAGCATGGCGGCGCGCGCCGCATCCGGATCCTGGCGAGCGATGGCGGCCAGGATCGCTTCGTGCTCCAGGTTGGCCAGGTAGCCCAGTTGCGAGAAATCGGTATCGCCGCGCTCGTCGGCATTGACCCGGGTGCGCGGGATCATCGAATTGCCCAGGTGCTGCATGATGTCGGTGTAGTAGCTGTTGCCGGTGGCCTCGGCGATCAACTGGTGAAAACGCTTGTCCTGCTCCACGCAGCAGTCGTTGTTCTTCAGTGACGCCTGGTAGTCATCCAGGGCCTGGCGCATCTGCTGGAGCTGCGCGTCACTGCGGCGCAGCGCGGCCAGGGCGGCGGCCTGCACCTCCAGGCCCAGGCGCAGCTCGAGAATGCCGCGCACGCTGGCGGCCGTATCGACGTTCAGGCGCAAGCCCATCGAGGTCTCGCGGGCCAGCACGAAAGTGCCGATGCCGTGACGGGTTTCCACCAGCCCGGAGGCCTGCAACCTGGACAGCGCCTCGCGCACCACGGTGCGGCTGACGCCATGCTCGCGCACGATGGTGGTTTCCGAGGGCAGTTTCTCTCCCGGCTTGAGTTGCCCCAGCAGGATGCGCTGGCTCAACTGATCGACCAGCTCGTGGGCCAGGCTGCCCGTGCGCCGGCGCGCAACGCCGTTGTCTGAAGTGAGGTTGTCCATGAAGTACCCGAGCAAGGAAGGTTGAGGCCCGTACGAGCTTACCACTGCCTGAGGATCTGGTAGAGATCTCGGCTCAATAACTTGTATGACATCTAACCGACAAGTGGCATCTATCGCGTCCTTGGCACCAGCCAGCAAGCATCGCAGCAATCACAAACCCGCCAGCACAAGCGCATAATCAAAGAAAAAATCCCGCCACGCGATTGCACAGGTGAAAATCCACTTGTACGATGTCTATCAACATGATGCGCATCATGCCCCAGAAAACGCCACCAACAGACAACCCCGCATAACAACAACGAGTGGGAGATTGGCAACGTGACTACTCAACGCCCTGCATCGACGGCAGCCGAGCGCGACCCTACCCTGGCCAGTGCCGTGGCCAAGGTGAAGCGCCACATACTGCCGCTGTTCGTCATCATGTTCATCGTCAACTACATCGACCGGGTCAACATCGGCTTCGTCCGCACCCACCTGGAGCACGACCTGGGCATCGGCGCGGCCGCCTATGGCCTGGGCGCCGGCCTGTTCTTCATCGGCTATGCCCTGTTCGAAGTGCCTTCCAACATGCTTCTGCAAAAGGTCGGCGCACGAATCTGGCTGACCCGGATCATGTTCACCTGGGGCATCGTGGCGACACTGATGGCCTTCATCCAGAACGAAACCCACTTCTACATCCTGCGCTTTTTGCTGGGCATCGCCGAAGCCGGCTTCTTCCCCGGCGTGATCTACTACTTCACCCGCTGGCTGCCAGCCGTTGAACGCGGCAAGGCGATTGCCATCTTCCTCAGTGGCTCGGCGCTGGCTTCACTGATTTCCGGGCCATTGGCCGGGGCGCTGTTGCAGATCGAAGGCATGGGCCTGCACGGCTGGCAGTGGATGTTCCTGATCGAAGGCCTGGCCTCGGTGTTCCTGTGCGTGTTCGTCTGGTTCTGGCTCGATTCCAGGCCCCACGACGCCAAATGGCTGAGCCGCGCCGAACAGGATGCACTGGTCGATACCATCGATGCCGAACAGCGCGAGCGCGATGCCCAGACCACGGTCAAGCCAAGCATTGGCCAACTGCTCAAGGACGGCCAGATCCTGCTGTTCTGCGTGCTGTACTTCTGCATCCAGCTGACCATCTATGCCGCGACCTTCTGGCTGCCCAGCATCATCAAGAAAATGGGCGACATCAGTGACCTGCAGGTGGGCTTCTTCAACTCCATTCCCTGGCTGATCTCGATCCTGGCCATGTACGGCTTCGCGGCGCTGTCCGCGCGCTTTCGTGCCCAACAGGCGTGGGTGGCCACGGCACTGCTGATTGCCGCCGCCGGCATGTTCCTGTCCACCACCGGCGGGCCGATCTTCGCCTTCGTCGCCCTGTGCTTTGCCGCCATCGGCTTCAAGTCCGCCTCCGCGCTGTTCTGGCCGATCCCCCAGGCCTACCTGGATGCCCGCATCGCCGCGGCGGTGATCGCCCTGATCAACTCTATTGGCAACCTCGGTGGCTTCGTCGCCCCGACCACCTTCGGCTTCCTCGAGCAGAGCACCGGCTCCATCCAGGGCGGCCTGTACGGCCTGGCCGGCACCTCGGCGATCGCCGCCGTGCTGGTGTTTTTCGCCCGTACCCGACGGGCAACCCACGAGCAAGCGCTCGAGACGAGCCCGGCACCGACCGCCCTCGGCAAATCCCACTGACTCCCTTGGCCCTACCAGGACACGCCTGATGAACACACAACAACAGCACACCCCGGTCATCACCAGCCTGCAGGTCATTCCGGTGGCCGGCCATGACAGCATGCTGCTCAACCTGAGCGGCGCCCATGGCCCGTTTTTCACCCGCAACATCGTGATTCTCAAGGACAACGCCGGCAACACCGGGGTTGGCGAAGTACCCGGCGGCGAACGCATCCGCCAGACCCTGGAGGACGCCCGCAGCCTGGTCGTCGGCCAACCCATCGGCCAGTACCAGCGCATCCTCAACCAGATGCGCCAGACCTTCGCCGAACGCGACGCCGCCGGTCGCGGCCTGCAGACCTTCGACCTGCGCATCACCATCCATGCCGTCACCGCAGTGGAAGCGGCACTGCTTGACCTGCTCGGCCAGCACCTGCAGGTGCCTGTCGCCGCCCTGCTCGGCGAAGGCCAGCAACGCGAGCGGGTAAAGATGCTCGGTTACCTGTTCTACATCGGCGACCGCCGGCAAACCGACCTTGCCTACCGCAACGAAGCCGACGCCGCCGACGACTGGCTGCGCCTGCGCCACGAAGCGGCGATGACCCCCGAAGCGGTGGTGCGCCTGGCCGAGGCGGCCCGGGCCCGCTATGGCTTCAACGACTTCAAGCTCAAGGGTGGGGTACTGCGCGGCGAAGAGGAAATTCTCGCCGTCACCGCCCTGGCCGAGCGCTTCCCCGAGGCGCGCATCACCCTCGACCCGAACGGCGCCTGGTCACTGAAGCAGGCCATCGCCCTGTGCCGCGACCAGCACAAGGTCCTGGCCTATGCCGAAGACCCGTGCGGCGCCGAGAACGGCTACTCCGGCCGCGAAGTGATGGCCGAGTTCCGCCGCGCCACGGGCCTGCCGACCGCCACCAACATGATCGCCACCGACTGGCGCGAGATGGGCCATGCGATCCAGTTGCAATCGGTGGACATTCCCCTGGCCGACCCGCACTTCTGGACAATGCAAGGCTCGGTGCGGGTGGCGCAAATGTGCCATGACTGGGGCCTGACCTGGGGTTCGCATTCGAACAACCACTTCGACATTTCCCTGGCCATGTTCACCCAGGTCGCCGCCGCGGCACCGGGCGAGATCACCGCCATCGACACCCACTGGATCTGGCAGGACGGCCAGCAGCTGAGCCACAACCCGCTGCAGATCGTCGACGGCCATGTCCAGGTGCCGAGCAAGCCGGGCCTGGGCGTGGACATCGACATGGACGCCGTGGGCCGCGCCCACGAACTGTACAAAGGCATGGGCCTGGGGGCGCGGGACGACAGCGTGGCGATGCAGTACCTGATCCCGGGCTGGCGCTTCGACAACAAGCAACCCTGCCTGGTGCGCTGAGTACAAGGCGAGCCGCCCGACGACAGGCAGCGGCTCGCCTCTGGGCAAAAAGCCGTGCTCATCGCTATGCTTGGGGCATGAACGCCACCCTGCCCACTCGTTCCCCCTGCCCGCCTGGCGCCTGCAATTGCGGGCGCGAGACGCTGCAGGACCTGCGCATCCTGCTGCTGACCCGCCAGGAAGAAAAGCGCCTGCTCGAGCGCCTGGAAAACCTGCAGAGTCTGGCCGACCTCGAGCACATGCAGCGCAAGCTGTACGAGAACCTCGGCATCCGCCTGCAGATCAGCCCCAGCGACAACGAAGTGCGGACCATGCGTGGCTTCAACATCCAGATCGAGGAACTGCCGGGCTTGTGCCGCAAGACCCGGCAGAACATCCCTGCCGCCATCCGCCGGGCCCTGGAGCGTCGACCGGAGATCGCCTGGCGCTTGCTCGATGCCCAGGACTTGCTGCGCGACGCCTGAGGGTATCCTTGATCTGTAGGAGCGGGCTTGCCCCGCGATGCTATGTGACTGACAGTACGCGATCGCGGGGCAAGCCCGCTCCTACCGGTGCAGGCGTGCTCCGCGCTATCCTGAGGGCCATCCCGTTACCGAGCACCCTGCCGATGCCCACCCTCAACCCCCGCGAGGTCTACCAGCAACTGCGCGACGCCGCCCTGGGGCTGCGCCCGTTGCGTCGCCTGGGTGATGAGGTCGACATTGAAGGCTGGCGCCTGACGCTGGATTTCGATGGCACCCACCTGCACCACTGCCTGCACTGCCGCAGCACCGATGGCCGCGAGGGCGCCCTGGACGACTGGCCGCGCGGTACCGACCCGGTCAGTCTGCTCAGCACCTGGGAGCTGGCGCAGGTCGAGCGGTTGCTGCGCCTACAAAAACCCACCGGCAACAGCGCAACCGACCACCACTAGCCAGGGCGGCAGCCTCCAGACCATCAGTGCCAGCAAGGCGACCAGCGCCAGAACAAAGTCCTGCAGCTGGAGGATGGCGCTCCACGCCGCCTGATACAGCGCCGCGAGCAATAGCCCCACCACCGCCGCGTTGATCCCGAACATCGCCGCCTGCATGCGCAGGTTGCGCCGCCACTGCGCCCAGAACGGCAGTGCGCCGAACACCAGCAGGAATGACGGCAGGAAGATGGCGCCAAGGCACAGCACAGCGCCATATATCCCGTGCATCGACGCCCCCAGAAACGCCGCAAAGGTGAACAAGGGCCCCGGCATCGCCTGGGCTGCGCCGTAGCCGGCCATGAAGGTTTCATTGCTGACCCAGCCAGGCGACACCACTTCAGCCTGGAGCAACGGCAGCACCACATGCCCGCCGCCGAACACCAGCGAGCCGCTGCGGTAGAAGGCTTCCAGCCTGCTCAGGGTCGGGTCCTGCCAGAGCCCGGCCAGCAGCGGCATGCCCAGTAGCAGGAGAACGAACAGCGTGAGCCAGCACAGCCCCGCACGCCGGCTGACGGCGACCGGCAACGGCTCATGGGCCTGGCGCTGCGCCGGCTTGAACATGACCAGGCCGGCAACGCCCGCCGCCACAATCACGCCCACCTGCCCCCAGGCCGAAGGCACCAGCAGCACCAGGGTGGTGGCCAGGACCATCAGTGCGATGCGCGGTGCGTCCGGACACAGGTTGCGCGCCATGCCCCAGACCGCCTGGGCCACCACCGCCACCGCCACGACCTTCAGGCCCTGCAACACGCCGGCGGGCATGGCCTGACCAAGGCTCGCCAGCCCAAGGGCGAAGCCGGTCAAGAGCACAGCCGACGGCAGGGTAAAGCCGAGCCACGCCGCCAACGCGCCACGGTAGCCCGCCTGTGACAACCCCAGGGCAATGCCCACCTGGCTGCTGGCCGGCCCCGGCAGGAACTGGCAGAGCGCTAAGAGGTCGGCGTAGCTGCGCTCGCCCAGCCAGCCACGGCGAGTGACGAATTCATCGCGAAAGTAGCCCAGGTGGGCGATGGGGCCGCCAAAGGAGGTCAGCCCCAGGCGCAGGAAGATAAGAAACACCTGCCATGGGCTGCTGGGATGAGTCGCGTGCATGTTCTGACTTCCAAAGGACGGCAGAGCGCACAATAGCTCAATCAGCGCGTAGTTGTTGCCTGCTGCGGGCACTGGCCACCACCGTGGCCGGGGCGCTGTGCGTCGTTTTCAACCACACTGTAGTATCTGACGAGGGACCCGCCACGATGCCCGACAACCTGTTCAACCCGCTTCCCTTTGCCTTGGCGCAGGAGCAGTTCGACCTGCTCCTGGCGCGCCCGGGGCTGCGAATCGAACGAATCGTCTCCTGTGGCCAGGCCAGCCCGCCGGGCTTCTGGTACGACCAGCCGCAGGACGAATGGGTGCTGGTGCTCAGCGGCTCGGCTGGCCTGCGCCTGGAGCACGAGGCCCATGAACGGGTGCTCGGGCCTGGTGATCATACCGAGATCCCCGCCCACTGCCGGCATCGGGTGGAATGGACCGACAGCCAAAAGGCAACAGTCTGGCTGGCGGTGCATTTCGGTGGCGCCGACGAGCTCCCGTAGCCGCTGCCTGGCCCTGGTGGGAGCCGGCAGCGCCAGCTCCCACAGTGGTTGCAGGGGATCTGTGGGAGCTGCCGACAGGCTGCGATCGGGCGCGAAGCGGCCGCAGTACCAGAGCGCCTCAGTACGGCTAATCGAACGAGGTGGCCGGGTTGCGACTGCTGCGCAGTCGATCGCAGGCTTCGCCAGCTCCCACAGTGGTTGCAGGGGATCTATGGGAGCTGCCGACAGGCTGCGATCGGGCGCGAAGCGGCCGCAGTACCAGAACGCCCCAGTACGTCTGATCCAGCGAGGTGGCCGGGTTGCGACTGCTGCGCAGTCGATCGCAGGCTTCGCCAGCTCCCACAGTGGTTGAAGGGGATCTGTGGGAGCTGCCGACAGGCTGCGATCGGGCGCGAAGCGGCCGCAGTACCAGAGCGCCTCAGTACGGTTAATCGAACGAGGTGGCCGGGTTGCGACTGCTGCGCAGTCGATCGCAGGCTTCGCCAGCTCCCACAGTGGTTGCAGGGGATCTATGGGAGCTGCCGACAGGCTGCGATCGGGCGCGAAGCGGCCGCAGTACCAGAACGCCCCAGTACGTCTGATCCAGCGAGGTGGCCGGGTTGCGACTGCTGCGCAGTCGATCGCAGGCTTCGCCAGCTCCCACGAGACGGATTCGGCCGAGACCAGGCTACGCAACCCGGTACGGCAGTTCCTCTCCCGGGCTGCGGTCGAAATGGCGCTTGTACTCGCGGCTGAACTGCGAAGTGCTCTGGTACCCCACCCGGTGCGCCACCTGCGCCACCCCCAAGCCTTCGCCGATCAGCATCTGCTGGGCCTTGAGCAGGCGCAGGCGCTTGAGGTACTGCATCGGCGAGAGCAAGGTGCTGCGCTTGAAGTGCTCATGAAAGGTCGATGCGCTCATGTTGGCGCAGCTGGCCAGGGCCTCGACACTCAAGGGTTCGGCGTAGTGGTCGCGCAGGTGGTTGAGCGCGGCGGCGATGCGGGCGAAGTGGCCCTGCTGCTCGACCAGGGCCCGCAACACCCCGGCCTGCGGTCCGCGCAAGGCCACGTACAGCACCTCGCGCACCCGCGCCGGGCCCATGACCTGACTGTCCAGCGGATCGAGCAGGCAACGCAGCAAGCGCTCGACACTGTCGCGCATGGCCTCATCCAGGGCGGCCGAGCTCATCGACTCCGGCGTCTGTGCCTTGATCGCCCGGTCCACCGGCAAGCCCATGCTCTGCACCAGCTCACCGAGCACGATGCGGTCGATCGCCACGGCCACCCCCAGCAGCGGCTCCTGGGGCGTGGCGAAGGTTTCGCACATGAATGGCACCGACAGTGCCTGCACCAGGTAATGCCCGGCACCGTACTCCAGGGTACGCGGCCCCAGGCGCGCCAGCTTGCTGCCCTGGGCGAGGATCATCAGGCTCGGCTCATAGATCTGCGGGCTGCTGGCCACATACTGGTCGGCCGACAGCACCTGCACCTGGGGCAGGCGGGTGTCGACGAAGCCCGGGCGCACAGCCAACTGGCGAATCAGGGTACAGAGGGTGGCGTTGGCATCGAGGTGGCGGGTCAGCTGCATAAGAATCCGGACGGAGGAATAGACACTGACATGATCGCAGCTTGGCGGCCCGCTGTGTGCAGCGCCGACCCAAGTACGGAGCTTTAGGCATGACTGGCGGAGGAATGACGGTGGGCAGCCCCCCCTGCTCCTGCGGACAATGCGCAGCCTGTACCGCTTAAACGATTCATCGAGGTTTTTATGTACACCGCCATTGGCTACGCCGCCCAGTCCGCCACCGCGCCCCTGGCGCCCATGACCTTTCAACGCCGGGCCCTGCGCCCGGACGATGTGGCTATCGAGATCCTCTACTGTGGCGTGTGCCACTCGGACATCCACCAGGCCCGCAATGAATGGGGCATCGCCGTCTACCCGCTGATGCCCGGCCACGAGATCGTCGGCCAGGTCACCGCCGTGGGTGCCAGCGTCAGCCGCTACCAGGTCGGCGACAAGGTCGGTGTCGGCTGCATGGTCGATTCCTGCCAGCACTGCGACGCCTGCCACGCCAACCTCGAGCAGTACTGCCTGGAAGGCCCGACCATGACCTACGCCACCCCGGATCGCATCGACGGCAGCAACACCATGGGCGGCTACTCCAGCAGCATCGTGGTCAGCGAGCGCTTCGTCCTGCGCATCCCGGCGGCCCTCGACCTGCCGAGCGCCGCGCCGATTCTCTGCGCCGGCATCACCACCTACTCACCGCTCAAGCACTATGGCGTCAAGGTCGGTGACCGCGTCGGTATTCTCGGCATGGGCGGCCTGGGCCACATGGGCATCAAGTTCGCCAAGGCCATGGGCGCCGAAGTCACCCTGTTCACCCGCTCCCCGGCCAAGGCCGAGGAAGCCCGGCGCCAGGGCGCCGATCATGTGATCGTGTCCACCGATGCAGCGCAGATGCAGGCCGCCGCCGAACGCTTCGATTTCCTCCTCGACACCATCCCGGTGCAGCATGACCTCAATCCCTACCTGCAGACCTTGAAGTTCGACGGCGTGCACATCCTCGTCGGCCTGATCGAACCGGTGGACCCGGCCCTGCACGCAGCCAACCTGGTGATGAAACGCCGGGTGCTGGCCGGCTCGCTGATCGGCGGCATCAAGGAGACCCAGGAAGTGCTGGAGTTCTGCGCCGAGCACGGGATTGGCTGCGACATCGAGATGCTGGACATTCGCCAGATCAACGAAGCCTACAGCCGGATGATTGCCGGGGATGTGAAGTACCGCTTCGTGATCGATATGGCGACGCTCAACGGCTGAAATTGCGGTGAATCCATCGCAGGCTTCGCCAGCTCCCACAAGGGTTCCCGGTATGCCCGGACGCTGTGGGAGCTGCCGATAGTCTGCGATCGGGCGCGAAGCGGCCGTAAAACCAGACCGCCTCAGTACACCTGACCCAATGAGGTGACCGGATTGCGACTGCTGCGCAGTCGATCGCAGGCTTCGCCGGCTCCCACAAAGACAGTTGCTCCCACAGTAGGGGGGCAAGCCCAGGCCCTGTGGGAGCCGGCAACGCCGGCGATGGCTGCTCAGCAGCCCTGCGCTACACGTTGTAGCATCCCGCGCTCGACGATGAAGTCGATCACCCGCTGCAGCCCCTGGCCGGTCTTGAGGTTGGTGAAGGCCCAGGGACGCTCGGGACGCATGCGCCGGGTGTCGCTTTCCATCACTTCCAGCGAGGCGCCGACATAAGGCGCCAGGTCGATCTTGTTGATCACCAGGAAGTCCGACTTGGTGATCCCAGGCCCCCCTTTGCGCGGGATTTTCTCGCCTTCGGCCACGTCGATGACGTAGACGGTCAGGTCGGCCAGTTCCGGGCTGAAGGTGGCGCTGAGGTTGTCGCCGCCGCTCTCGACGAAGATCACTTCCAGGTTGCCGAACTTGCGCGCCAGTGCCTCCACCGCTGCCAGGTTCATCGAGGCGTCTTCGCGAATGGCCGTGTGCGGGCAGCCACCGGTTTCCACGCCGACGATGCGCTCCGGCTCCAGGGCGCCGGCTTCGGTGAGGATGCGCTGGTCTTCCTTGGTGTAGATGTCATTGGTGACCACGGCGATCTGGTAGTGATCGCGCATGGCCTTGCACAGGGCTTCGAGCAGCGCGGTCTTGCCGGAGCCGACCGGGCCGCCGACTCCGACGCGCAGGGGTTGCTGGTAGCTTTGCATGGGGTCTTCCTCAGGATCGGAACAATCGGGTGTATTGGGTTTCGTGACGGGCCGAGGCGATCGCCAGCAGCGGCAGGCTGCCGCCAAGCTGGTCGTCAGGCAGGGCCAGGGCCGTTTCCAGCACGGCGGGGAGTGCTTCGCTCAGGTCGTGCAGCAGGGTCTGGGCCGCCTGCTGGCCGAACGGCACCAGCTTGACCCCGGCCATCACCGCCCCTTCCAGCCAGGCGAAGCCATAACCCAGGGCCAGGTCGCGCAACGGGATCTCCCAGTGCGCCCCCAGCCAGGCCATGCCACCGAGCTGGCTCAGCTCCAGCGACGCCCGCCACGCGGGTGCCTGGCACAGTTGCCAGCCATCGAGCAACCGGGCCAGGGCCATGCCGCGCTGGCGTTCTTCAAGGCGCAGTTCGGCGGTTTCGCGGTTGGCCAGCAGGAACCGACTCCAGTACGCGAAGGCCTCGGCATCCTGGTCCTGGCAGGCCCGGTACAGGCGCGCCAGCAATGGCCAGTCGAGGTAGCCGAGGCTGTCGTGCAACTGCTGGCGCTGCCAGGCACGAAAGCCGTCGGCGCCCTTCACCCAGCCGGTTTCCACCGCCCACTCCAGCCCCTGCGAGTAGGTGAAACCACCCACCGGCAGGTTCGGGCTGGCCAGTTGCAGCAGGCGCAGCAGCTTCAGTTCATGGCTCATCAACCGGCCATGACCAGCGTGGCGCCAGCCAGCAGGCCGCCGCCAAAGGCTTTTTGCAGGCCGCTGTGACGGCGCAGCAGGCAGCCCGTGGCAAAGCCTGCCAGCAACAACAGGCCGCTGACGCTGACGAAGCCTGCGCTGAATACCCAGAAAGCACCCGGGCTGGCCTCGACGCCATGAGCCCAACCATGGAACAGCGCAAACACTGGCATCGCCAGGGCCAGCAGTAATTGCCGGCTCGGCAGCAGCAGCGCGGCGGCCGCCACCAGCAGCGAGCCGATGATCATCTGCTCCATGCCCAGCACACCGCCGAACAGGTGGCCCAGCAACGCGCCGCCGAACATCGCGCACAAGGTCAGCAGCGGCAAGACCAGGGTGCGGCCGGTCAAGGCAGCGAGCACGCCGGTACCCAGCAGCATCAGCAGGTGATCCAGGCCGGTCAGTGGGTGCAGCAGGCCGTCCTGTAGCGGGTTGGCATCATGGCCAGGGTGGGCGAACGCCGGTGCGGCGATCAGCAGCAAGGCGAGTACCAGGGTGTTTTTCATACAACTATCTCCTTGACAGAATCAGTGCTGGGCAACGCGAACAAAGGGGTGATCGGCATAGGCGTGGCTGTGCGGCGCGCTCTGGTAGGCACCGGCTTCAGGCTCGAACGGGGCCTGCTCCACGGTGACCTGCAGGCCAAGGCCCCGGACCATTTCGTCCAGCACATGATCGTGCTGGTAGCGCACCAGGCCGGCCTCGATCTGCAAGGGCACGTGGCGGTTGCCCAGGTGGTAGCTGGCACGGGCCAGCAGCAAGGGATCGGCGCAATGAACGGTGGAGACCTGCTCGGCCGCGGCCAGCACGCGGATCACTTGTGCGCCCTGCGCATCCGCGAGCAGCTCGCCGCCGCGCAGCAACTGGCCGCGTTCGAGCATCAGGCCGGCCTCTCGACCGTCGTCGAGGGTGACGCGCACGCGGCTCTTGATCCGCGTGTCCAGGTTCAAGGTGACGGTGCCACTGATGCATGCGGCTTCGCTCAGCCGACGGGTCAACAGGATCATGCTCGCTCCTTCAGAACAGAAAATAACGTTGCGCCATCGGCAACACGGTGGCCGGTTCGCACACCAGCAGTTCGCCGTCGGCACGTACCTCGTAGGTCTGCGAATCGACTTCGATCAACGGCAGCAGATCGTTGTGGACCATGTCGCCCTTGCGCACCCGCCGGCAGCCCCTGGCCACGCCAATCAGGCTGCGCAGGCCCAGTTGCTGATGCACGCCGCACTCCACTGCCGACTGCGACAGGAAGGTCATGCGCGTGGCATTGCGCGCCGCGCCCAGGGCGCCGAACATCGGCCGGTAGTGCACCGGTTGCGGGGTCGGGATCGAGCCGTTGATATCGCCCATGGGCGCCATGGCGATCATCCCGCCCTTGATCACCAGCGCCGGTTTCACCCCGAAGAAAGCCGGCGACCAGAGCACCAGGTCGGCCAGCTTGCCCGCCTCCAGGGAGCCCACTTCATGGGCGATGCCATGGGTCAGCGCCGGGTTGATGGTGTACTTGGCGATGTAGCGCTTGACCCGGAAGTTGTCGCTGTAGCGGCTGTCCGGCGCCAAGGGGCCACGCCGGCGCTTCATCTGGTCGGCCACCTGCCAGGTACGCAACACCACCTCGCCGACCCGGCCCATGGCCTGGGAGTCGGACGAGGTCATGGCGAACGCTCCGATGTCATGAAGGATGTCTTCGGCGGCGATGGTCTCGCGGCGGATGCGCGATTCGGCGAAGGCCACGTCCTCGGCGATGCTCGGGTCCAGGTGATGGCAGACCATGAGCATGTCCAGGTGCTCGTCGACGGTGTTGACCGTGTAGGGCAGCGTCGGGTTGGTCGAGGATGGCAGCACATTGGCGCAGGCCGCTGCGCTGATGATGTCCGGTGCATGGCCACCGCCCGCCCCTTCGGTGTGGAAGGTGTGGATGGTGCGATCGCCAATGGCCGCCAGGGTGTCTTCGATGCAGCCGGATTCGTTGAGGGTGTCGGTGTGAATGGCCACCTGCACATCCAGCTCTTCGGCCACGCTCAGGCAGCAGTCGATGGCGGCCGGGGTCGAGCCCCAGTCCTCGTGCAGCTTCAGGCCCACGGCGCCGGCGTTGATCTGCTCGCGCAAGGCTTCGGGCCGCGAAGCGTTGCCCTTGCCGAGCAGACCGATATTGATCGGCAGCTCATCGGCGGCCTGGAGCATGCGCGCCAGGTACCAGGGCCCGGAGGTGCAGGTGGTGGCATTGGTGCCGGTGGCAGGCCCAGTGCCGCCACCGATGAAGGTGGTGATGCCCGAGGTCAGCGCCTCCTCCACCTGCTGCGGGCAGATGAAGTGAATGTGCGAGTCGATGCCGCCGGCGGTGACGATCTTGCCTTCGGCGGCGATCACTTCGGTGCCGGGGCCGATGGGCAGGGTCACGCCGGGCTGCACATCGGGGTTGCCGGCCTTGCCGATGCCGAAGATGCGCCCGTTCTTCACGCCGATATCAGCCTTGACGATGCCCCAGTGATCGATGACCAGGGCATTGGTCAGCACCAGGTCCATCGCCTCGGCGGCGAGCATCTGGCCCTGGCCCATGCCGTCGCGAATCACCTTGCCGCCGCCGAACTTGACCTCTTCGCCGTAGCGCGTGAAGTCCTTCTCCACTTCCACCCAGAGTTCGGTATCGGCCAGGCGCACCCGGTCGCCCACCGTGGGGCCGAACATGTCGGCATAGGCCCGCCGCGAGATCCGGCTCATCCGTACACCTCCAGCTTGCCCATCACCTTGCCCTGGAAGCCGTAGACCTCACGCTTGCCGGCATAGGGCACCAGGTTCACGCTGCGCGCCTGGCCCGGCTCGAAGCGCACCGCCGTGCCGGCGGCGATATCCAGGCGATAGCCGCGGGTGGTTTCGCGCTCGAACACCAGGCAGTCGTTCACCTCATAGAAGTGATAATGCGAGCCGACCTGCACCGGACGGTCGCCGTGATTGGCCACGGTGACGCTCAGGGTCGGGTAGCCGGCGTTGAGTTCGATGTCGCCGTCGGCGACCTGTACTTCTCCTGGGATCATCCTGCGCTCCTAGACAATCGGCTCATGCACGGTCACCAGCTTGGTGCCGTCGGGAAAGGTGGCCTCCACCTGCACGTCGGTGATCATGTCGCCGACCCCGTCCATCACCTGGTCGCGGCTGAGCACCTCGCGGCCCAGGCTCATCAGTTCGGCGACGGTACGCCCGTCGCGGGCGCCCTCCATCACCGTGGCGCTGATCAGGGCCACGGCTTCCGGGTAGTTGAGCTTCAAGCCACGGGCCAGCCGGCGCTCGGCGAGCAGCGCGGCGGTGAACAGCAGCAGTTTGTCTTTCTCTCTCGGGGTCAGCTCCATGGCGTTCTCTCAGGTGGCCCAGATCCGCGGCGGGCATGGCGCCAGGCCGACCACGGCCGGTCGCAGGGCATGCCAGAGCCGCTGCAGGGTGAGTTGCAGGCGAAGGTTGTCGTGGTCCAGCAGGCGCACCACCAGCAGCTGACCGAGCAGGGTCGCGCCGCTGGGTACGCACAGTTCGTCGATCAATGCGCGGGCCTGTTCGAGCAAGGCATCGTTGGCCGGATACGCGCAGAACGTCGCCTGCAGCGGGTAGCCGGCGAGCTTTTGCAGCTGCCCGCCTTCGATGCGCAGGCGCTCCTGCAGGCCGGGGTCGTCGGGCAGTTCGATATGCAGGCGGCTGTCCAAGGCGCCATGGCTGAAGCTTTCGTTAATCACCGGGCGGCCCAGGCACAAGGTCTCCCAGGCCAGCAAACGCGCGCCCGGGGCCAGGCTGAAGCGGTTCTGAAGGCGCACACGGGCGCCAGGAAAGCAGATGCTGCCCTGGGGCAGCCACTCCAGCACGCTGCCGGGGGCCAGGTGGAAATGCTGGTCGAGGGTCGAGGTATCGCCCGCGCTGCGGTAGAACTTGGTGGCCCCGGGCATGGTCAGCAACGCATGGCTGCCCGGCTCCAGGTGCACATCGAGCACCAGCTTGTCGCCTCCGACCACCCCACCGGGCGGGTGCAGCACATAAACGTGACAAGGCCCGCCCTCCGGATAGAACGGTCGCTGCACCAAAAGAGGACCGAAATGCCGACGCGCACCAATACAGGTCTTCGTCCCACGGCGAACAAAGCGCAGCATCAATTCGGCACTCCAGCCGGAATCGCGGGCGGCGAGGTCGAGGGGTTGGGCAAGCGTCATGCATCTGATCCCTGTAAATACGGAGTCCGACGTATTTGAAGGATTGGTCTTACTCAAGCATTCGGAGAAAAAACCTGAAGGCTTGACCAATCGATCAGCAATCGATGCAGGAGGCAAAGCACATAGCGGGCCAGAATGGCGCGCACGAGGAAAAGGGCCAAACAGGTGCCTTGCACCGGTTTAGCGCTATAGCGGCTGAAGGTGTTTAATCCGCGGTGCCGGAAACGGCCGACATCACAGCTCGCGCAGGCGCTTGCGATGCTCGGCGACCTTATGCCGGTTGCCGCACAGCGCCATGCTGCACCAGCGCCGGCGATGGGACTTGGTGCGGTCGTAGAACCAGAGAATGCACTCGCTGTGCTCGCACTGCCTGACCAGGGTGAAGTCCCCGGTGGCGATCAACTCACCCGCCTGCTCCGCCAGCGGCGCCAGCAGCTGCTCGGCCGAACGGTGTTCGGCGACCCGCTGCAAACGGGGGCCATCGTGTTTGCTCCAGACCAGCTGGGCATGGCTGGCCGCCTGCTGCAGGAAGCCATTGAGCTCAGCCGGATCGCCCCAGCCGCCGGCCTTGCGCTGCTCCACCAGTACACGCACCGCTTCGCGCAGGCGCCGCGCCGTGTCCAGCAACACGCCCCGGGCCAGGCGTGGCAGCGGCCCTTGATGCAGGCCAAGGCGTTGCAGCCAGGCCAGTACATCGGCGTCGCTGCGCCAGAAGTCGGTGACCTGGCCCTCGACGATGGCCTGGGTATTGAGCATGTCGAGCACCGGGTGGTCAGCCAGTACAAAGGGTTCGCTGAGGGTGTCGGTCATGATCGAAGCCGCCTGGGGGAGTTGATCCATGGTAACCCTTTTGACGCCTTTATCAAGTTACAGGTCTGACCTGGAGGCCGTTGATCACCTTGAGCGTGTAACCCCTATAAATAATTTGACAGGTTACATAGCGTGTGCAATTTTTGCCCTCGCAGTAACCCATTAAATGAATTTAAACGGTTACACAGGAGCATCCCCATGAATTCCCAAGCCTCCAGCGTCATCCGCTACAAGTTCGTCGAAGCCGACGGTGTCCGTGTGTTCTACCGCGAGGCCGGCAACCCCGAGCTACCGGTGCTGCTGTTGCTCCATGGCTTCCCCAGCTCTTCGCATCAGTTCCGCGAGCTGATCCCGCTGCTGGCCGAGCGCTTCCACCTGATTGCCCCGGACCTGCCCGGCTTCGGCTTCAGCGAAGTGCCGGCCGAGCGCGACTACCGCTACAGCTTCGACGCCCTGGCACAGACCCTGGGGGCCTTCGTCGACGCCCTGGACCTGCGCCGCTATGCCCTGTACGTGTTCGACTACGGCGCCCCGACCGGCCTGCGCCTGGCGGTCGAGCACCCGGAACGGGTGACCGGGTTCGTTTCGCAGAACGGCAATGCCTACCTCGAAGGCCTGGGTGACGCCTGGGCGCCGATCCGTACCTATTGGGACGAGCCCTCGGCGGCCAACCGCAAGGCTGTGGGCGATGCGGTGCTCAACCTTGACGCCACCCGCTGGCAGTACCTGCACGGTGTTGCCGACCCGACCCTGGTGGCCCCGGAGTCCTACACCCTGGATGCGCTGTTGATGGAGCGGCCTGGCAACAAGGAGATCCAGCTTGACCTGTTCCTCGACTACGCCAACAACCTCAAGCGCTATCCGCAGTTCCAGGCGTTCTTCCGTGAAACCCGAGTGCCTTCGCTGATCATCTGGGGCAAGCACGATCCGTTCTTCATTCCGCCGGGGGCAGAGGCATTCAAGCGCGACAATCCCGACGCCGTGGTCGAGCTGCTGGATACCGGGCATTTCGCCCTGGAGACCCACGTGGCGTACATCGCCCGCCGGATAAGCGAAGTATTGGCCTGATCGCTGTAGGAGCGGCGGTGCGACGACTCGACTTGCCCCGCGATGCTATGTGACTGACAACACGCGATCGCGGGGCAAGCCCGCTCCTACAGGGATATGTGTATTGCATGCAGCAATGAACTGCAGTAAACCTGATTGTTGCGCCATGGCTTGGTAATTACCCTCGAAGACTCTTCTTAGCGCTTCAGGAATCAAGCCATGGTCATGCACATCCGTCTCCAGCAAACCGGCGCCCCGCACGTCCTGCAACTCGAACAGACCGAACCGCAAACACCCGGCCCCGGCGAAGTCTGGCTGGACCAGGCCGCTATCGGCGTCAACCCACTGGACGTCAACCAGCGCAAGGGCGATGTCCCCATCGCCCTGCCTTCAGGCCTTGGCCTGGAAGGCGCCGGCACCGTCGCCGCAGTCGGCCCGGGCGTGACCAGCGTGCAGGTCGGTGATCGCGTGGCCTACGCCACCGGTCCGCTGGGCGCCTACGCCAGTGCCCGCCTGTTTCCGGCCGAACGCCTGGTCAAACTGCCCGACCTGCTGACGGCCACGGATGCCGCCGCCGTGCTGTTCAAGGGCATCACCGCCCAGTACCTGCTCAAGAGCACCTACCCGGTCGGCCCCGGCACCCGGGTGCTGATCTACGGCGCCGCCGGTGCGCTCGGCCAGTTGATGGTGGCCTGGGCCCGGCATCTGGGTGCCTTCGTGATCGGCGTGGTCTCCAAAGTGCAAAGCGTGGCCCGGGCACAGGCGGCAGGCTGCAACGAGACGCTGGTGTTCGATGCACCCACCCTGGCTGCGCAGGTACTGGAGGCCACCCAGGGGCACAAGGTCGATGTGGTCTACGACTCGGTCGGCCGGGTGTCGCTCGACGCCTCGCTCGACAGCCTGCGCCCACGCGGCCTGCTGGTGTCCTACGGGGTGACCTCGGGCGCGCCCGAGCCCCTGGCCATGGCCACCCTCAACGCCAAGGGCTCGCTGTTCGTCACCCGCCCTTCCCTGGCGGCCCACACCGCCACGGCGCAGGAGTACCAGCACCGCGCGCAGGATGTGCTGACGGCGGTGGCCGCAGGTATCATTACCCCGCACATCTGGCGCAGCTATCCGCTGGCCGAGGTGGCCAATGCCCACGACGACCTGCAGCACGGACGGTCCCAGGGCGCGATCATCCTCACCCCCTGAAGCGAGACGCCACACCGACATGGACCCGTTCGACAGTCGCCAGGCCGATGAACTGGCCACGCTCCTCGCACTGTTCGCCCACGGCTCGTTCGCCGCCGCGGGCCGGCAGCTGCAACGCCACCCTTCGGTGCTGTCCAAACGCCTGGGGGCGATGGAGCAGCGCCTGGGCATTCGCCTGGTCGAGCGCACCACCCGCCAGTTGCGCTTTACCGATGAAGGCTTACGTCTGGTCGAACGCCTGCAACATGCCGCCAGCCTGATCAGCGATGCCGAGCGGGAAGCCGGCCAGGGCGCGACCGAAGTGCGCGGACGCCTGCGCCTGGCCCTGCCGGCGAACCTGGGCCGGCTGTGGCTCTGCACGATGCTGGCCGAGTTTGCCCTGGCCTTCCCGCAGGTGACGCTGGAAACCGAGTACGCCGAGCGCTTCGTCGACCTGGTCGGCGAAGGCTTCGATGCCGCCATCCGCATCGGCGAGCTGGCCGACAGCCGCCTGGTGGCGCGCAAGCTGTGCGAGCACCGGCGCATCCTCTGCGCTTCACCCGCTTATCTTGAGCGTCACGGACAGCCGCAGTCACCCGAAGACCTGGGCGCACACAATTGCCTGGGCTTTACCGGCCTGCGCAGCTATCCGCAGTGGCACCTGTACCGTCACGATGAAATGCACAGCGTGAAGATCCAGGGCTCGATGCAGAGCAATGACAACGAGGCGCTGCTGGGCGCCGCGCGTGCGGGCCTGGGCATTGTTGCCGGCGGGGACTGGATGATGAAGAAGGACCTGGACAGCGGGCGCTTGCTGCGCGTGCTGCCACAGTGGCAACTGGATCGTGATGCCGGTATCTATTTCGTTCGCCCGGGGGCGCGGTTCAATACGGCGGCGCTGCTGGCCTTCAAGCAGTGGATCGAACAGCAGTTCGCCGAGGGTGCGCCGTGGCGTTAGCGTAAACGCATCGCGGGGCAAGCCCGCTCCCACAGGTAGGAGCGGGCTTGCCCCGCGAAGGGATTGTCAACCTGTAGGAGCGGGCTTGCCCCGCGAAGAGGCCAGCAAACTCAGTAGTAGGCGTTCTCTTTCTGACTGTGGTCAGTCACATCACGCACACCCTTGAGCTCGGGAATGCGCTCGAGCAAGGTGCGCTCGATGCCTTCCTTCAGGGTCACGTCGGCCTGGCCACAGCCCTGGCAGCCGCCACCGAACTGCAGCACGGCGATGCCGTCCTCGACCACTTCGATCAGGCTGACCTGGCCGCCGTGGCTGGCCAGACCCGGGTTGATCTCGGTTTGCAGGTAGTAGTTGATGCGCTCGTTGATCGGGCTGTCTTCGTTGACCATCGGCACTTTGGCGTTCGGCGCCT
This sequence comes from Pseudomonas sp. BJa5, assembly GCF_030272875.2. Taxonomy (NCBI): domain Bacteria; kingdom Pseudomonadati; phylum Pseudomonadota; class Gammaproteobacteria; order Pseudomonadales; family Pseudomonadaceae; genus Pseudomonas; species Pseudomonas sp. BJa5. The sequence continues at coordinate 66,454 of NZ_JALRNG020000015.1, read as the reverse complement.
TGATGGTCAGCTGGCCACCCATGCGGTCGGTGGCGTAGTCGACCACCGCATCTTCCAGAAACGGTACGCTGACCGCATCCAGGTAGGCGGTGAAGCTTTTCAGGCCGACGGCGGTGTCTTCCGGCTTCTCTTCGCCCGGCTTGCAATAGGCGATGCAGGTCTCGGCGTAGGTCGTGCCCGGCTGGGTGATAAAGATGCGAATGCCGATACCCGGGGTGTTCTGCTTGGACAGCAGATCAGCCAGGTAATCATGCGCGGCGTCGGTAATAGTTATGGCGCTCATGGAAGTTCCTCACAGACATGGCGGCAGTTTACGCCAAGCTGGCCTTCGAACAAAGTCCTAGTATTTAAGTCAGGAAACGCGAACGGATCGCAACGCCGGGAAAGGTCAGGCGACCTTCCCGGCGGTCATCCTCACAGGTTCTCGTAGCGGTTCATGTCCAGCACGCCCGACTCCACCGGGTCGGTCTCCTGGATGTAGCGGTCCAGGTCATGGAAGTACTGCCAGAACTGCGGGTGGCTGCGGCGCACGCCCCAGCGCATGACGATGCGCTCGAACTTCGCCGTGTCGTCCCGCGCCGCTTCCATGTCCTCGACGAACTCCGGCACATCGCGGGCCGGAACGTTGAACATGAAGTTCGGGTAGCTGCTGAGCACGCCCGGGACCAGCGTCAGGGTGTCCAGGCCCGGCTGGTAGCGGTAGGCCTCGCCGAGCATGAACGCCACGTTGCTGTGGGCACGGTTGCGCAGCAGGCTGTAGACCTGGCGCTGGCCACCCTGCCCTTCGATGCGCAGCATGGTGGCCTCAGGCAGCTGGTTGATCACCTTCAGGCCCGCTGCCGGACGCGACACCAGGCGGCTCAGGCTCTGTTCGACGCCACGGAACTCCTCGTTCATTTGCGGGCGCGAGCAGTAGGCATCGACGCAGCGGTTGATCGGATCAGGTGCGGCATTGAGGCTGCCGGTGCGCTGGATCAGCTTGAAGCCGAAATCACGCTTGGGATCGGCCGCATCGAGCTTGAGCGCGCTCGGGGTGTCGGTGTCGATCTCCTCGTAGTCCAGCCACATCTTCACCTTGCCGCTGTTCTGGTACCAGTCGCTGAGGATCGCGCCACGCGCATCGGCCGGCATCAGGCGCAGGAAATTGACCTCGGCGCCATTGCGGATCAGGTCGAAGTACAGCCGCGTCTGCGCCTGGTGCGAGACGTTGCCGAACACGTCGAAGTTGACCGCCAGTTGGTAGTAGGTGCGTTCGAACAGCGGGTAGTCGAACAGCCACACGGTCTTGGGCACATCGCCGATCAGGCCCTTGGTCACCGAGGCGCTGTCGAAGTGGCGGAAGATGGTCAGCAGCGCATTGTCGTTGCCGGCCCACAGGGTCGACCAGCTCGGCGCCGGCATGTCGGCATAGGCATCGCGGCGCAGCTTCTCATACTCGTTGCGCTTGTCGCGGTAGGCGTGCCAGAGGCTCAGGATGCTGCCCACGTCGTCGATCTGCCCAGGCATGGCCAACAGCGGCGTGGCCTGGCCGCGGTACTCGGCATCGGTCAGGTAGCGGTCGTGGGCCGGCTCCTGGAACAGCGCCCAGAAGTGGTCGCGGATCACGTCGGTGGCGATCTGGCCACGGCATACCGGGCCACGAATGAAGGTGCGCACGAAGTACTCGGCGTTATCCAGCATGAACTGGTAACGGGCCACCGCCGGGATCGCCTCGAAGGTTTCGAACGGGTTGGCGCGGTGGCGCGGGCCATAGCCTGGCAGCGCCTTGGCATGCCAGTCGCCGCTGTAGAACAGCTGCTTGACACGCTTGAGCTTCTGCGGCCCCATCGGGTAGGTGATGTGGGTTTTATGCACGATCACGCCCTGCACCGGGATCAGCCGGTAATAGAAGTCGGTGCCTGGCGGGTCGTTGGGCCGGCGCGAAGCGATCAGGTCGACCGGTTGGCCGCTTGGCGTGCGCGAACGTACCCACTGGAAGAAATGCCCTGGCTCACCGCCAACGAAATAGATGTGGGCGAGGAACAGGTGCTCGTACAACCAGCGGCCGACCAGCGCCTCGGTCGAGCCCGGGCTGTTGAGCAGCGCCTCCCACTCGGCGATCTGTGCAGCTTCTTTGGCGCTCGGCTGGATCGGGTTGCTCTCTACCGGCGCACCGGCCTTGAGCCAGCGTTGCAGGGTCTGGTACTGGGCATCGGTCAGGCCGGTGACCGCCAGCGGCATGCCCTCCTTGGGATGGGCGCCGGCGTAGGCGTCGAATTCACCCGGCAAGGGGCACATGTTGGTGCGGTTCAGGCCCAGGACGATCTCTTCGGGCAGCTTGGCGTTGGGCGTCAGCGGGGTGTTGTGGCCCAGCTCCAGCATTCGCGCCATCAGCGCCGCCTGGCTGCCCTGGTTGTCGAGCACCGAATAGAAGCCCTTGCGCTGCCAGGCCTCGGTGCTCTGGGCGTCGAGGAACAACCGGGTCGGCGGCACCGCCGTGCTGCGCCCCCCTTCATAGACCGGCACCTTGGAGGCACCCCGCGCGGCGCCCTCGGCGCTGCCCAGGTTCAACTGGCAGGCAGCGTCGTTACAGGCGTGGCAGGCGACGCACTTCTCGGTGAAGATCGGTTGGATATCCCGGGTATAGGAAATAGCCGGGGTGGATTGAGGGGCTTGCCCCAACGCCACGCCGCTGATGAGCAGAGCGAAAGCGCCGGCAAGTAAACGATGCACCATGTGCCGAATGTCCTGGTTTTGAAAGCTTCACGATTCTACCGGTGCTGGCGGCGCGTCAACATGAATGAAATTCATGTAAATCCCCGACACGTCTAAAAACCGCGCAGCTTTGTTATTATTCCGCAACTTTTGTCTTTGCCCGACCAGGTAGTCCTATGTCTGACCGCAGCGCTCGTTTCCAAGCACTTCAGCAAGCACTCAAAGAGCGCATCCTGATTCTCGATGGCGGCATGGGTACTATGATCCAAAGCTACCGCCTCGAGGAACACGACTATCGTGGCACGCGCTTCGCCGATTGGCCAAGCGACGTCAAGGGCAACAACGACCTGCTGCTGCTCTCGCGTCCGGACGTGATCGCCGCCATCGAGAAGGCCTACCTGGATGCCGGTGCCGACATTCTCGAAACCAACACCTTCAACGCCACGCAGATTTCCCAGGCCGACTACGGCATGGAGTCGCTGGTCTATGAACTGAACGTCGAAGGCGCGCGCATCGCCCGCCAGGTGGCCGACGCCAAGACTCTCGAGACCCCGGACAAGCCACGCTTCGTCGCCGGCGTGCTCGGCCCGACCAGCCGCACCTGCTCGATCTCCCCGGACGTCAACGACCCGGGCTTTCGCAACGTCACCTTCGACCTGCTGGTGGAAAACTACGTCGAGGCCACCCGTGGCCTGATCGAGGGCGGCGCCGACCTGATCCTGATCGAGACCATCTTCGACACCCTCAACGCCAAGGCGGCGATCTTCGCCGTGCAGCAGGTGTTCGAGGACGACGGCGTCGAGTTGCCGATCATGATCTCCGGGACCATCACCGACGCGTCCGGCCGGACCCTGTCCGGGCAGACCACCGAAGCCTTCTGGAACTCGGTGCGTCATGCCAACCCGATTTCGGTGGGCCTGAACTGCGCCCTCGGTGCCAAGGACCTGCGCCCGTACCTGGAGGAGCTGTCCGACAAGGCCGGCACCCACGTCTCCGCGCACCCCAACGCCGGCCTGCCGAACGCCTTCGGCGAGTACGATGAAACCCCGGCCGAGATGGCCGTGGTGGTCGAGGAGTTCGCCGCCAGTGGCTTCCTCAACATCATCGGCGGTTGCTGCGGCACCACCCCGGGGCATATCCAGGCGATCGCCGAGGCCGTGGCCAAGTACAAGCCGCGCCCGATCCCGGACATTCCCAAGGCCTGCCGGCTGTCGGGCCTGGAGCCGTTCACCATCGATCGCAACTCGCTGTTCGTCAACGTCGGCGAGCGCACCAACATCACCGGCTCCGCCAAGTTCGCCCGCCTGATCCGCGAAGAGAACTACACCGAGGCCCTGGAAGTCGCCCTGCAGCAGGTCGAGGCCGGCGCCCAGGTGATCGACATCAACATGGACGAGGGGATGCTCGATTCCCAGGCGGCCATGGTCAAGTTCCTCAACCTGATCGCCGGTGAGCCGGACATCTCCCGCGTGCCGATCATGATCGACTCCTCCAAGTGGGAAGTGATCGAAGCCGGCCTCAAGTGCATCCAGGGCAAGGGCATCGTCAACTCGATCTCGATGAAGGAAGGCGTCGAGGCCTTCAAGCATCACGCCAAACTGTGCAAGCGCTACGGCGCCGCCGTGGTGGTGATGGCCTTCGACGAGGTCGGCCAGGCCGACACCGCCGCGCGCAAGAAGGAAATCTGCCAGCGCAGCTACGACATCCTGGTCAACGAAGTGGGCTTCCCGCCGGAAGACATCATCTTCGACCCGAACATCTTCGCCGTGGCCACCGGCATCGAAGAGCACAACAACTACGCCGTGGACTTCATCGAAGCCTGCGCCTACATCCGCGACCACCTGCCGTATGCCCTGAGCTCGGGTGGGGTGTCCAACGTGTCGTTCTCCTTCCGCGGCAACAACCCGGTGCGCGAGGCGATCCACTCGGTGTTCCTCTACCACGCGATCCAGAATGGCCTGACCATGGGTATCGTCAACGCCGGCCAGCTGGAGATCTACGACGAGATCCCCGCCGCCCTGCGCGAGAAGGTCGAGGACGTGGTGCTCAACCGCACCCCGGACGGCACCGACGCCCTGCTGGCGATCGCCGATGACTACAAGGGCGGCGGCGCCAGCAAGGAAGTGGAGAACGAAGAGTGGCGCTCGCTGCCGGTCGACAAGCGCCTGGAACACGCACTGGTCAAGGGCATCACCGCCTTTATCGTCGAAGACACCGAAGAATGCCGCCAGCAATGCGCGCGCCCGATCGAGGTCATCGAAGGCCCGCTGATGAGCGGCATGAACGTGGTCGGCGACCTGTTCGGCGCCGGCAAGATGTTCCTGCCCCAGGTGGTCAAATCCGCCCGGGTGATGAAGCAGGCGGTAGCCCACCTGATCCCCTTCATCGAAGCCGAAAAAGGCGACAAGCCCCAAGCCAAGGGCAAGATCCTCATGGCCACGGTCAAGGGCGACGTGCACGACATCGGCAAGAACATCGTCGGCGTGGTGCTCGGTTGCAACGGTTATGACATCGTCGACCTGGGCGTGATGGTCCCGGCGGAGAAGATCCTGCAGACCGCCCGCGAGCAGAAGTGCGACATCATCGGCCTGTCCGGGCTGATCACGCCGTCGCTGGACGAAATGGTCCACGTTGCCCGCGAAATGCAGCGCCAGGACTTCCACCTGCCGCTGATGATCGGTGGTGCGACCACGTCCAAGGCCCACACCGCGGTGAAGATCGAGCCCAAGTACAGCAACGATGCGGTGGTCTACGTCACCGACGCCTCGCGCGCGGTGGGTGTCGCCACCCAGCTGTTGTCCAAGGAACTCAAGCCGGGCTTCGTCGAGAAGACCCGCCAGGAGTACGTCGAGGTCCGCGAGCGCACCGCCAACCGCAGCGCCCGCACCGAACGCCTGAGCTACGCCCAGTCGATTGCCGCCAAGCCGCAGTACGACTGGACCGGCTACCAGCCGGCAGTGCCTAGCTTCACCGGGGTCAAGGTGCTGGAGGATATCGACCTCAAGGTACTGGCCCAGTACATCGACTGGACGCCGTTCTTCATCTCCTGGGACCTGGCCGGCAAGTACCCGCGCATTCTCACCGACGAAGTGGTCGGCGAAGCGGCCACCGCGCTGTTCAAGGACGCCCAGGACATGCTCGCCAAGCTGATCGACGAGAAGCTGATCAGCGCCCGCGCGGTGTTCGGCTTCTGGCCGGCCAACCAGGTCAACCATGACGACATCGACGTCTATGGCGCCGACGGCCAGCCCCTGGCCCGCCTGCACCACCTGCGCCAGCAGACCATCAAGCCGGACAACAAGCCGAACTTCTCTCTGGCCGACTTCGTCGCGCCGAAGGAAAGCGGCCTCACCGACTATGTCGGCGGCTTCATCACCACCGCCGGCATCGGCGCCGAGGAAGTGGCCAAGGCCTACCAGGACAAGGGCGACGACTACAGCTCGATCATGGTCAAGGCCCTGGCCGACCGCCTGGCCGAAGCCTGCGCCGAATGGCTGCACGAGCAGGTGCGCAAGGACTACTGGGGTTACGCCAAGGATGAGCACCTGGACAACGAGGCGCTGATCAAGGAGCAGTACTCGGGTATCCGCCCTGCCCCGGGCTACCCGGCCTGCCCGGACCACACCGAGAAAGAAACCCTGTTCCGCCTGCTCGACGGCACCGAGATCGGCGAGACCGGCCCGAGCGGCGTGTTCCTTACCGATCACTTCGCCATGTTCCCGGCGGCGGCGGTCAGCGGCTGGTACTTCGCCCATCCGCAGGCGCAGTACTTTGCCGTGGGCAAGGTCGACAAGGACCAGGTCCAGAGCTATAGCGCGCGCAAAGGCCAGGAGCTGAGCGCAAGTGAGCGTTGGTTGGCGCCTAACCTGGGTTACGACAACTGATGTGATCGCGGGGCAAGCCCGCTCCCACAGGGATTGCATTTACCCTGTGGGAGCGGGCTTGCCCCGCGATGCGGTCTACACTGAGGGAGATGCCTTCACCCAAAGGAGCCCCTCATGGACGAACCCACCCAGGGCAAACCCCCGACCTTCTGGCAGATGCTGCAAAGCATCCTGGCAGCAGCGTTCGGCGTGCAAAGCGGCAAGAACCGCGCCCGCGACTTCACCTACGGCAAGGCCAGCCATTTCATTGCGCTGGGCACCGTCTTCACCCTGGTCTTCATTCTGGTATTGGTAGGGCTGGTGCAACTGGCCATGCACCTGACCGCCCGCTGAAATGCAAACCGCCCGCAGGTGTCCATTCTGCGGGCGGTACAAGGTTACCCATCGCGTGATGTCACTGGTGGCTGACCCAATACACGGCGGTCACGACAGCCAGGATGATCAGACAGAGTATCGCCCAGGCGTCGACACTGCTGTCACTCTTACCCGCTTTGGTCGAGTTACCCATTGCATCGCCTCTTGTAGTGTTTATCGGGAATGCATGTCACCCGTAGCAGTTAAGTCCAGCAATGTCCGTTGCTCAAGCAAGGGCTTTCTAATAATTGACCGGCCCTCTCAGGAATGGGTAGCGGTACCCGGCAGCGTGCCCCTGGGCACTGAAGCGGTTGAAGTCCAGGCCATAGTCGGCCTGGTTTTGCAGCTGCAACCAGCGGCGCGCCCGCAGCGGGTCGATCAACTGCAACACCGGGACCTGCTGTTCGCCGCGACCGTCGCGGTTGATCGGCAGCTTCAGGGCATCATCGTGCAACAGCACCATGGCCCAGCCGCCCAATGAAAAGTGCCCGCCCATCAACACGCTCAATTGCCCGTCGATACGCGCCTGCAAGGCCTGCGGGGAGCTGTTGACGGCACTGAACAGGACATCTCTGCCTGGTGTGCGCCCAGCCTCGGTGAAAGCCTGCATGGCGCCGAAGGCCATCTCGTCATTGGCCGACCAGACCAGCTCCACCTTCGGGTAGCGCTGGATCAGTTGCCGTGCCTGCTCGTAAGCCCGCGCCTTGACCCAGCCGCCATAGACCACCTGGCGCAGGCGCACCTCCGGATGCTCGGCCAGGGCCCGGCGCATGCCCTGCTCGCGCAACTGCGAGACAGGCGTGGTCTTGATCCCGGAGAATGCCAGCAACTCGATCGGCCGGGTCATGCCTGGCCGGGCGCGCAAGGCGATCAGTTCCTTGAGCATCTGGTAACCGGCCTGTTCGTCGTTGCCGACCAGGCTGCCGAGCACCGGCGGGTATTTGTCCGGGTGCTCTTCGATCAGGCTCGCCTGGTCCGGGGTCAGGCCGTTGTGCACCAGGAACAGCTTGACCCCGCTGTCGCGCGACAGGCGAATGATCTCGGGGGCGATGTACTGCTCATTGACCAGCACCAGGTAATCCGGTCGATCCTTGCCTTCCAGCACCTGGCGCGCCTGGGTCAGGGCCAGTTCGGGGCGCCGTTCGCTGTACTGGACCTGCAACTGCATGCCCAGATCGCTCGCTGCGGCCTGCATGAACCGCGAGTAGCTGACCCAGAAGGTTTCGCTGGAATAGCCCGGATTCAGAAACACCACCGACGCGGCCTGCGCGCTGGCCGCCAGCGGCAGGCTCAGGCAAAGGCTGTGGCACAAGGCCTTGAGCATGCGGATTCGCTCCTGCTATTCAAAGCCGCCGATTATAAACACCCGCGGGGTTGAAACGGCGAAATGCCAGTCAGTCTCACTTAGTCCAAATGGTTCTTTTCATATGCTAAAACATCACTTTTGCGCATAAACGCAAACTGCTATCTTTCCTCCGCTCCGCTTGGGAGTGCGCGGCCGTGCGCGCGATTAGCTGCAAGCAGCTTGAGAACAGGACCCCTATGTACGTATACGACGAGTACGATCAGCGGATCATCGAGGACCGCGTCAAGCAGTTCCGTGATCAGACCCGCCGCTACCTGGCCGGTGAGCTGAGCGAAGAAGAGTTCCGCCCCCTGCGCCTGCAAAATGGCCTCTATGTCCAACGTTTTGCCCCGATGTTGCGGGTCGCCGTGCCTTATGGCCAGCTGACCTCCCGCCAGACGCGGATGCTGGCGAAGATCGCACGCGACTACGACAAGGGCTACGCCCACATCAGTACCCGGCAGAACGTGCAATACAACTGGCCTGCGCTGGAAGACATCCCGGACATACTCGAAGAGCTGGCCACCGTGCAGATGCACGCGATCCAGACCAGTGGCAACTGCCTGCGCAACGTCACCACCGACCAGTTCGCCGGTGTCGCTGCCGATGAAGTGATCGACCCGCGCCCCTGGTGCGAGATCGTCCGCCAGTGGACCACCTTCCACCCCGAATTCGCCTACCTGCCGCGCAAGTTCAAGATCGCCATCAACGGTGCATCGAGCGACCGCGCGGCCATCGAAGTGCACGACATCGGCCTGGAGCCGGTGTACAACGACGCCGGCGAGCTGGGCTTCCGTGTTTTGGTCGGTGGCGGCCTGGGCCGTACCCCGGTGGTCGGCGCCTTCATCAATGAGTTCCTGCCCTGGCAGGACCTGCTCAGCTACCTGGACGCGATCCTGCGGGTGTACAACCGCTATGGCCGTCGCGACAACAAGTACAAGGCGCGCATCAAGATCCTGGTCAAGGCCCTGACGCCGGAAGTCTTCGCCGAGAAGGTCGAGGCCGAAATGGTCCACCTGCGCGGCGGCAGCACCACCCTGACCGAAGCCGAAGTGCAGCGCGTGGCCAAGCACTTCGTCGACCCGGACTACAAGGCGCTGGACAACCTCGACTTCAGCGAGCTGGAACAACAGCACCCCGGCTTCGCCCGCTGGCGCACCCGCAACGTACTGGCGCACAAGAAGCCGGGCTACGTGGCCGTGACCCTGTCGCTCAAGCCCACCGGCGTAGCGCCAGGCGACCTGACCGACAAGCAGCTCGATGCGGTGGCCGACCTTGCCGAGCGTTACAGCTTCGGCCAGCTGCGCACCTCCCACGAGCAGAACATCATCCTCGCCGACGTCGAGCAGAGCCAGTTGCACGCGCTGTGGCTGGAACTGCGCGAGAACGGCTTCGCCACGCCGAACATCGGCCTGCTGACCGACATCATCTGCTGCCCGGGCGGCGACTTCTGCTCCCTGGCCAACGCCAAGTCGATCCCGATCGCCGAATCCATCCAGCGCCGCTTCGACGACCTGGACTACCTGTTCGACATCGGTGAACTGGACCTGAACATCTCCGGCTGCATGAACGCCTGTGGTCACCACCACGTCGGTCACATCGGCATTCTCGGGGTGGACAAGAAAGGTGAAGAGTTCTACCAGGTCTCCCTGGGTGGCAGCGCCAGCCGCGACGCCAGCCTGGGCAAGATCCTCGGCCCTTCCTTTGCCCAGGACGACATGCCGGATGTGATCGAGAAGCTGATCGCCGTCTACGTTGAAAAACGTACCGAAGACGAGCGCTTCATCGACACCTACCAGCGTATTGGCATCGACCCTTTCAAGGAACGCGTCTATGCAGCGAATCATTAAGAACAACGCAATCGTCGACGAAACCTGGCACCTGCTGCCCAAGGATTTCAGCATCGACGAAGTGACCAACTGCGACGACTACATCGTGCCGTTGCAGCTGTGGCGTGAACACAGCCGTATGCTCAAGGCCCGCGATGGCGGCCTGGGCGTGTGGCTGGACGCCGATGAAGAAGCCGAGGAAATCGGCGAGGTGGCCAACGAGTTCCAGGTCATCGCCCTGAACTTCCCGGCCTTCACCGACGGGCGCAACTACTCCAATGCGCGCCTGCTGCGTGATCGCTACAAGTTCACCGGCGAGCTGCGAGCCATTGGCGATGTGCTGCGTGACCAGCTGTTCTACATGAAACGCTGTGGTTTCGACGCCTTCGCCCTGCGCGCCGACAAGGACCCGGTCGAAGCGCTGCAAAGCCTGCAAGACTTCTCGGTGACCTACCAGGCCGCCACTGACGAACCGCAACCGCTGTTCCGTCGTCGCTGATCCGTCAGCCTTTCGCGGGGCAAGCCCGCTCCCACAGGCATCACCTGGTGGGAGCGGGCTTGCCCCGCGATCATTTCAAGCCCGCCACTGCCCCAGCTTGCTCCACAGCCCCAGCACGGTTTTCTCGATCGTGGTGCCGGCCGCCAGCCCTACCCGCTCCTGCAGGCTTTTGCGCTCGGCATAGTGCAGGTGATACAGGTTGGCTTCACGGGCACGCTGGCCCAGGTACTCGTCGCTGGTCATCAGCTCATCGACCAGGTGCTTGTTCAGCGCAGCAACGCCCAGCCAGACCTCGCCGGTGGCCACCTCGTCGATGTGCAACTGCGGGCGATAGCGGGAGACGAAATCCTTGAACAGCTGGTGAGTGATGTCCAGGTCCTGCTGGAACTTCTCCCGGCCCTTCTCGGTGTTCTCGCCGAACACGGTGACGGTGCGCTTGTACTCACCGGCGGTGAACACTTCGAAATCGACATCGTGCTTCTTCAGCAGGCGGTTGACGTTGGGTAGCTGCGCCACCACGCCGATCGAACCGAGGATGGCGAACGGCGCACTGACGATCTTCTCGCCGATGCAGGCCATCATGTAGCCGCCGCTGGCCGCCACCTTGTCGATGCACACGGTCAACGGCACGCCGGCCTGGCGAATGCGCGCCAGTTGCGAGGCGGCCAGGCCATAGCTGTGGACCATGCCGCCGCCGCTTTCCAGGCGCAGCACCACTTCGTCACGGGGGGTGGCCAGGCTCAGCACGGCGCTGATCTCGTGGCGCAGGCTCTCGGTGGCCGAGGCCTTGATGTCGCCGTCGAAATCGAGCACGAACACCCGCGACTTGTCGTCGGGCTTTTTCTTCTGCTGCTTCTGCTCCTTGGCCTGCTGCTTGCGCAGGGCCTTGAGCTCGGCCTTGTCGAGCATCCCGGACTCCAGGCGCTCGCGCAGGTCCTTGTAGAACTCGTTGAGCTTGTTGACCTGCAATTGCCCGCCGGCCTTGCGCCGGCCCTTGCCGCGCAGCCCGGCGATCGCCGAGAGGACAATCAGGATCGCGATCACCAGGGTCGCGGTCTTGGCGAGAAAGCTTGCGTACTCTGCAAGAAACTCCACAGTAACTCCTTAACATACCTGCGCCCGTGCGGCGCGAACCAATAGTCAAGCATACCGAGGCCGCCCTGCCCCTACCAGCGTAGGAAATCTCCGGCAACGCAGTTCAAACGCTCTTTTCAAACGCTTGTATGTTTTTTCATTGACAGCCTGCTGGCGGCAACCTAACCTCGGCTCATCCTTAGTGCAGGCGGACGACGTGGGCAGTATCTACCTGATTCGACATGGCCAGGCTTCATTCGGTGCGGACGACTACGACGTCCTCTCGCCCGTGGGCATCCGCCAGAGCGAGGTACTCGGCGCGCACCTGGCCCAACTGGGCCTGCGCCTGGATCGCTGCCTGGCCGGCGACCTGCGCCGTCAGCAGGACACCGCGCGCCTGGCCCTGGCGGCCATGCACAACACAGGTTGTAACGTCCCCCTGCTGGAAACCGACAACGCCTTCAACGAGTTCGATGCCGACGCGATGATCCGCGCCCTGCTGCCCGGTCTGCTGCCGGAAGAGCCCGAGGCCCTGAACATCCTGCGCAACGCTACACAAAACCGCAGCGAGTTCCAGCGCCTGTTCGCCCTGCTGGTGCAGCGCTGGCATGGCGGTGAGCACGCCTGCGAAGGCGCCGAGTCCTGGCAGACGTTCGTCGCGCGCGTCGACGGCGGCCTGCAGCGGGTACTGCAGCAGGCCGGCAGCGGCGACAACATTGCCATCTTTACCTCCGGCGGCACCATCGCCGCCCTGCTCCACCTGGTAACCCGTATCACTGCCGGCCAGGCTTTCGAGCTGAACTGGCAGATCATCAACACCTCGCTCAGCCACCTGAAGTTCCGTGGCCGCGAGGTGACCCTGGCTTCCTTCAACAGCCAGGCACACGTGCAGCTGTTGAAGGCGCCGGAGCTCATCACCTACCGGTGAGCACCGGCACGTTGCGACCCGCAAGGTCGCGCAAATCACTTAACAAGGAACACACCATGAGCGATGTAGCAAAAGCCGTCGAAGCGATGAAAGCCAAGTTCAACCCAGCCGCTGCTGCCGGTCTTGACCTGGTGTTCGGTTTCAACATCACCGACGAAGACAAGCACTACGCCCTGATCGTCAAGGATGGCACCTGCGAAATCCAGGAAGGTGAAAACCCCGACGCCAACTGCACCCTGGTGCTGGACAGCGAAACCCTCAAGGGTATCGTCAGCGGCGACACCGACGGCATGCAGGCCTTCATGGGCGGCAAGCTGCGCGTCGAAGGCGACATGATGCTGTCGATGAAACTGAGCGAGCTGTTCCCGGCCTGAGTCCGAGCCACAAAAAAACCGAAGCCTGGGCTTCGGTTTTTTTTGCGTTTCAGTTGTGCATTCAGGCTGGCGGTGCTGGCCTGAACACTTCTTCGAGCAGGGCGCGCCTCAAATCCACCCAGTCTTGCCTGAGCAATGTTTCCAGGCGCTCCCGCCACTCGTCCAGGCGCGCGTCCCGTTGTGCTGCAGGAAGTCTGGAACGGGCAATGTTCGTCGCCTGCACCTCAGTTGGCGCAACCTCCATGACCCTGGCCAGCAGTGACCGGACCGCTTCGCTCGGCACAGCGGGCTGCGCCGTCGTAAACGCTTGGGTAAGGTAATCCCTGGCGCTTTGCGCGACGGCCAGCGCCTCATCGTAGCGCTCGGCAAATTCGTTTCGCAGGTAATTTATCCAATGAAGGTCCGCCAGTGCCCACCGCACAACGTCCCGACCTTCCCTGCTCCTTATCGCATCCGCTGCCGCCTGTACCATCGCATCGTTGATCCAGTCGAGTTCAACCAGGGGCCTGCGTTCGAACAAGGGCAGATGGAGCGTCATCACCCTCGCCAACCTGGATTGGAAGCCATTGAGCACCTCGGCGAAATCGACGACTCGCCCCGGTGCGATCCATTCATGAATGTGCTCCTCCACATACCGGATCAATGCAACCCCGCGCCCGTACTCGCGCGTCAGCTGCATCAGCATGCTCCGCTCCCTGCCGGGCTCCCGGTCAACTGTGTGCGCTTGTGCGTACACCATTACCCCATGAAATATTTCTAAGTGATTGTGCCCCGTTTCGCTCTGCCGGAGGACATAACTACAAACCATTTCTCTGAAATCCAGGTTGGCAACCATCAGCCTGAACAACGTTTGTACCGCCTCCAGGAAGTTGGACCGGTTACCGGGTACCACCTCAGTCGATGCCATCGAATAAAGCTGCCTGGCAAAGTGGTACATGCCAGGTGTTTCGGACGCCAGCATCTCCTCCCACTGCCATCGCTCCTCCGGCGCCGCGCCCTCCATCAGTTCCATCTGCCGGTACTCGAAGGTGAGCGAAAAGCGCTGCAGATTGTGGACTGTCGCCATCTCGTCAATGACCCGCTGGCGTTCAATCGCTTCCAGATTCCCAAGCGACAGCCGCAGCCCGACGACACGTCCGGCGCCGACCGGCACCCGGGCAATAGGGTTGTATAGCAACGACGCCCCAGTCACTGCGGGCAAACTTTCCAGCCCCGCTGGCCATTCACTGATGTCACATTGCTCCAGCATCACGCTACGCAACTGTGTCATACCCACCAGGCTGGGCGCATGCCCCAGCGGGTTGTCAGAGAGGTTGAGGTACTGCAACCCTGTCAGGCCCTGCCACTGCCCCGCCGATCCGGCATCGAGCGCAATCCGGTTGCCGCTCAGGTTCAGCCGCTGAAGTTGTCCCAGCCCGGCGAACGCTCCGGCCTCGAACGTTGCGGCGCTGCCCACAATGTCCAGCCCCCTTAACGTCAAGATGGCTGACAAGACTGACATATGGTCCACCGTCCAGTGCGACGGCACTTCACCGAAATTGATGTACAGCTCCGTCAAGCTCCGCGCAGTGCGTAAAGGCGCCAATGCCTCGGGCCGCATACCCGGACAGCTGAGCTCCAGGACCTGCAGCGAGGCCAGATTGCCGATGGCTTCGGGTAGCGCTTGCAACGCCACATCCCGGATTCTCAACTCACGGAGGTTGCGCAAGGCCCGCAGGAAGCTCTCAGGGATACTGGAAATATCCAGATCCTCGAGCTCAAGAATCTCCACCGACGCCAGTTCATCGCTCAATGGCGGCAGACTGGCAATGGGTCGGTCTATGATGCGCAAGCGCAGTCCACCGGAGGAAAGCCTGAAGGTCCGGCCATTGAGCACTTGAAAGCGCCATGCCGAACCGAGCAACTGAGCGAGCTCCATGCGCCGTTCAGGTCCGCAGACGTAGTTGATTGTTCCTCCTCTTACCCGTCTCCTGACAGACTCATTCCCGGTATCCCTGGCCCAGGTATGAAGCTGCGACTCGAACGACGCCAAACGCTGCTCGAGGCCTGCTACCACCTGTTCATTCTGCGTCGCACTACCCACGAGGTATTGGAGCCGAACAGCGATCTGTTCCGGGGTGTCGTCGACGAACAACGCTTCCAGGCGCTGCTGCAGCGTACGCCTGCCAAACACCCGGTTGACCAGGCTGCTGCCTGGATAAACACGGCGCCCGGCCGCGTCGGGCTGACGCAGACTCAACCAGCTAGACGCCGCAACCATCCCCAGCAGCCTGCGCGCCCGCTCCGGATCCCCGGTCGCCATGTCGCGCAAGCTTCGACGCAAGGCTTCGGCGCTTGTAGGCCAGGTTTGCAACGATCGCAAGGTCAGTGCCGGCAAGGCAGCGAACAGCGCCTCAAAGAAGCTGTAGCTTCGGTTGTAGTAAGTACCCAGGCGCAGCCCACCGGCATCGTACAGCTCCCATCCCCGCATGACGCGGACCAACACCCGGTGGTTGGTTGCACTGAGCGCCCCGATCCCAGCCAGCAGACGTCCTTCGCGACTCAGGTCACGCACCTCCAGGCGCAATTGCCCCGGCCAGCCAGGCAACTGCTCAAGCAGCCTCAGGGCCAGCACCTGGGTGTCTTCATTCTGCAGATAACCAAGTTCGAAGTCGGTGAATGCGCGACTCAAGCGCACGCGCCTTCCTGCTTCTTCCGCCCTTTGCGCCAGCTGCAGGGACGGCGCCTGGATAGTTTGCCAAGTGGCCCTTTCGCGGGCGTCAGCCATTTGCAGCAATTGTACGGCGACTGGCCTTGGCAAGACGGGAAACAAGCGTTGCAAATTGGCCAATGCCTGCTCATCGTCGACCGGGACAGCCACCAGCGTCGGCAGTTGCGCATAGAACCGCTGGAACAGTCCCCGGCGAGTCTGCTCCAACCCTCCCGCCACCGTCTGGCACAGCGCGTCACGCGCAGACGCGTCGTCGCCGTCGTCTTCTTCATCCGATGTGTCACGTCGAGGCCGGGCGGCGGCACGAAGCACCTCGACGATCCGGTCAAACAGTCGATCTTGCTGCTGATCGGTGCGTGCAATCTTCAGCGGCGCCACGCCTTCGATAGCGGTGCCATGTACTTCCACGGGGGAGCCAAAGTATTCGACACTGTCATACAGCTCCAGCGTCTTGCCTCGTGGCCAGTTCGGCAACGTCACCAGCAACGCTGCCACATGGGTGAAATCCCCCGGCAACAGCGCGCCCCGACGTGCTCGACTGATCAGGTCCTGCACCTGGCGATCGGCGGTAAGTCGAATCAAGGTGTCGTGCAGCACGCCTGGCAACGGTGCGTCGTCACGAAATACCTCATGCAACTGCGCTGTAGTCACACCACTGATTGCCCCCAGCAGCTCCAGTTGCGCCACATCGAACCGCTCGGTCACGTACCCGAGGCGGCGCAGCAGCGTCCTGCGACTCCAGAGGTGGGGTTGCTCCATCACATGGTGCCAGGCGCCCTGGCCATTATGTTCGAGCAGCGGGCGAAACAAGGCCGGATCCCGGGGCGAGACAATGCGCCATTTGTCCAGCCTGGGGTCTTTTTCGATCCGATAGATTTCGTTGTTGATCCGCACCCACTGCTGGGATTCCACGTCATAAATGCCGTCGGGGCGATTAGGTGCCAACTGGTTCTTCCAGCGAACCTCCTGTGCATAGGGCAACACGTTGGGGTGCCAAAGCCGCTCCTGGCCGTTCTCCAGGCGCACCGCGATCAGCCGTGCCATCTCGGTTGGCACCTGCAGGTCGTCTTCCTCCTCGCCATCGGCAATGGCCGCATTGAGCAGGACCGCACGCAAGAACGCCTGACCACTTTCGTGCACACGCGCATTCCAATGGTCGGCAGCATGGAAGTAGCGCGTCAACCACTTGGCCGTAAGCACGGCGGTAAAGGCGACAACACCCACCGCAGGCATAACCAGCGCGCCTAGACCAGACGCAGCAAGTGCCGAGTTGTAGAAGGTGTCCAGGTCTCCCCGGTCGCTGTCCAGGGTACTCCTCACCAATGCCCGGGCCTGGTCTTTGATGTAGCGGACACTTTCGGTGTAGAGCGCATCGAACAACTCCCGATGCACGTTGAACAGCTGCCAGTGTTGCGCCCGGTAAAGGCCAGGCTCCAGCAGCAGGTCAAGGAAAGCTGGCCGCTCGTTGAGCGTGACGAAACGCGCCAGGAACTGCTGGAAGTCCCTGGCCGCAAGTCGATTGACAAGGTCACGCTTGAAATCCTCCAACGAGGCATACTGCTTGAGCGGGTGCAGCGGATCGCCCGGGATAAAGACGATACAAGGCACGATGGCACTGGCGTCTGTCACGGAAGGTGCCATGATCACGATTTGCGTCAATGCCACGCCAGACAAGCTCAGCCGCATGCACCGGGTGTCAGTGAAGACATGGCCCGAGGGCAGGCTGGGGCTGAGCGGCACTTGCGCCTGGGCGACCTCTGCCTGGCGCAACAACGCGGCCAACAGGGTATACCCCTGCTCATCGATGTCGCCCTTGATCCGTGCGATCGTCGCATCCACCCGCAGCAGGTCGCGCAGCACGGTCTTCTTCTTGCTGCGCAGCAGTGCCTGGTCCTGTGCCGAATCCAGCACGCTTTTCAGGTGTTCCTGATAGTGCCGGCCCAGATCAAGCTCCCGGCACGCCTGGGCAAATTCGGCCGCCGAAACAGGCAAGCGATCAGGATAGGCCGGCGAACTCGCGGCCCGGCTCAGGAGGCTGGATGTGTCGCGCCGAAGTGCGACTACTTCATCGGCGGTGAAGTTCTTCATTGCAGCTTCGAACACCGAAGTGCTGCTCACATTGAAGCCAGCCACACGTTTCACGAACTGCGCTTGAAGGCAATCGACCGTAACGTCGAACTTTTCCTTGAGCATCGCATCGATTTTCGGCAAGCAGAACTCATAGGCGCTTTGCAACGCAGCGAATGCCTTGGCCGCCTCATGGCGCGAGGCATGGCTGCGGGCCTGGTTGGCCAGCAACTCCTTGCGCATTCGAGCGGATGCACTGCGTAGCCATTGCGGCTCGCTGGCGGTGGCGCTGTCAGGCAACAGGCCTGCCAGCTCCTTGCGCTTGAGTCGGGCAACCCAGGTGGGAATGCGCGCCTGGATGAAATTGATAGCGGGGTGGGTTGGTGCCATGGCGTACTACCTCAGCGGAATGAGTTCACGAGTTGAACTCATCCCATCAGTACCCTTGCGGTACATATTGCATGAACAATCTGCCATGCATCAGGCTCAGTGATCGCGGCGCAACACAGTGATCTATAACAGTGGGCAATGCTTGTTAGGCCCGGTTCAACTCATTAGATTGTTCAATGATCCCGACCAACCATCATAAGGGAAAAGCATGACGCTCACTGACCAGTCCACCCAGGTCCGCCCCGGCGAAGAACTCGATGCCGCTGTGATCGACCCTTATCTGAAGGCCAACATCCAGGGTTTGAGCGGCACGCCCCGGATCAGCCAGTTTCCTGGCGGCGCCTCGAACCTGACCTACCTGGTGCAGTACCCCGAGCGCGAATTCGTCCTGCGCCGTCCACCGTTCGGCCACAAGGCCAAGTCGGCCCACGACATGGGCCGCGAGTTCCGCATCCTCAACCAGCTCAACAGCGGCTTCCCCTACTGCCCCAAGGCCTACGTGCACTGCACCGACGAGTCGTTGATCGGGGGTGAGTTCTACGTGATGGACCGGGTCAAGGGCATCATCCTGCGCTCGGACCTGCCGCCGGAACTGGGCCTGGACGCCGAACGCACCGAAGCGCTGTGCAAGAGTTTCATTGATCGCCTGGTCGAGCTGCACCGGGTCGACTACAACGCCTGCGGCCTGGGCGACCTGGGCAAGCCTGAAGGCTATGTGCAGCGCCAGATCGAAGGCTGGAGCAGCCGCTATGAAAAAGCCCTGACCCCCGACGCGCCGCGCTGGGAAAAGGTCATCGCCTGGCTGCGCGAGAAAATGCCGGCCGATCATCCCAAGCCTGCCATCGTGCACAACGACTACCGCTTCGATAACGTCATCCTCGATGCCGACAACCCGATGCGCATCATCGGCGTGCTCGACTGGGAAATGACCACCCTCGGCGACCCGCTGATGGACCTGGGCAACACCCTGGCCTACTGGATCGAGGCCGCGGACCCGGCACCGGTGCAATTGATGCGCCGCCAGCCGAGCAACGCCCCGGGCATGCTCAGCCGCCAGCAGTTCGTCGACTATTACGCCGAGCGCGCCGGCATCCGCATCGACAACTTCGACTTCTACTACACCTATGGCCTGTTCCGCCTGGCCGGGATCGTCCAGCAGATCTACTACCGCTTCTACCACGGCCAGACCCAGGACAAGCGCTTCGCCCAGTTCATCCACATGAACAAACTGCTGGAGCACATGAGCCTGCAGGTCATCGCCAAGTCCAGCCTCTGACGACTACAACAAGGAAAAGACCATGTCCAAGACCCACCTGCTCGACCTCGACGGCAAAATCGCCTTCGTTTCCGGCGCCAGCCGTGGCATTGGTGAAGCCATCGCCCACCTGCTGGCCCAGCAAGGCGCCCATGTGATCGTCTCCAGCCGCAAGCTGGAGGGCTGCCAGCAGGTGGCCGATGCCATCATCGCCGCCGGCGGCAAGGCCACCGCCGTGGCCTGCCATATCGGCGAGATGGAACAGATCAATGCAGTGTTTGCCGGCATTCGCGAACAGTTCGGGCGCCTGGACATCCTGGTCAACAACGCCGCCACCAACCCGCAATTCTGCAACGTACTGGACACCGACCTCAGCGCCTTCCAGAAGACCGTCGACGTCAACATCCGCGGCTACTTCTTCATGTCGGTGGAAGCCGGCAAGCTGATGCGCGAGCACGGTGGCGGCAGCATCATCAACGTCGCCTCGATCAATGGCGTCTCGCCCGGCGTGTTCCAGGGTATCTACTCGGTGACCAAGGCCGCGGTGATCAACATGACCAAGGTCTTCGCCAAGGAGTGCGCGCCGTTCGGCATTCGCTGCAACGCGCTGCTGCCGGGCCTGACCGACACCAAGTTCGCCTCGGCGCTGGTCAAGAACGACGTGATCCTCAACACCGCCCTGCAGCAGATCCCGCTCAAGCGCGTGGCCGATCCGAAGGAAATGGCCGGCGCGGTGCTGTACCTGGCCAGCGATGCCTCGAGCTATACCACGGGTGTGGCGTTGAATGTGGATGGCGGGTTCCTGTCCTGAGGGCCTGATCGCCGGCTCCCACGGGGCGCGTAGCGTCCCCCGTGAAGTTCGGTACATAACTGGGCTTCGCAAACGTTCTCCTTTACCATAGCGACCGTTTGCCGCAGCCCACCGACCAAGCCGATCCCATGCCTTTCGAACTCAGCGTAGAACCCACCACCCTGCTTATCCTCGCCGCCGTGGCCTTCGTCGCCGGCTTCATCGACGCCATCGCCGGCGGCGGTGGCCTGCTCACCACCCCGGCCCTGCTCACCGCCGGCATGCCACCGCACCTGGTGCTGGGCACCAACAAGCTCAGCTCGACCTTCGGCTCGGCCACCGCCGGCTTCACCTACTACCGGCGCAAGCTGTTCCATCCGGCGCAGTGGCGCCACGCCCTGTTCGGCACCTTTGTCGGCGCCCTGCTCGGGGCAATCATCGCCCACTACCTGCCGGCCGAGTGGCTGAACAAGATGCTGCCGGTGATCGTCTTTCTCTGCGGCGTCTACCTGTTGTTCGGCGGCACGCCCAAGGCGCCGCTGGACGCCGACGTACCGGTGAAAAAGAAGTGGCAACTGCCCCAGGGCCTGACCCTGGGCTTTTACGATGGCGTGGCCGGCCCCGGTACCGGCGCCTTCTGGACCGTCAGCACCCTGCTGCTCTACCCCATCGACCTGGTCAAGGCCAGCGGCGTGGCGCGCAGCATGAACTTCGTCAGCAACGCCGCCGCCCTGTCGGTGTTCATCTTCTCCGGCCAGGTCGACTGGCTGGTGGGCTTGTCCATGGGCTCGGCGCTGATGGTCGGTGCCTTCTTCGGGGCACGCACCGCCATCAGCGGCGGCAGCAAGTTCATCCGCCCGGTGTTCATCACCGTGGTGCTGGCGTTGACGGTGCGGTTGGCCTGGCAGCATTGGTTTGGGCAGGCGTGACTACTTGATGCTAGAGCAACCCTTTGTTCCGCAGATGCGCACGGATCTGGTTGCCCAGCACACCGTCAACGTCATGAACCGCTTCCCGTCGAGGTTCTTCTGGAACTACGTCCATCTCTGGAACGACGTCCATCAATGCAACGAAAGGATTGCGGGGCGCTGGGGTAATGCCAGTCTCCGTGGACACCAGGTCAAATTCATGCAAACCGCTGTACAACGTGGCCAGATCAGACCGATGCTTAAGTCCGTGGCACCCGGACTCCACATCGAAAACGACGCCGGCCCCGCTCTCGTTGCAGGTGAACGCAACAAGCGCCTGAGGAAACGGGTAGCTCTGACGGGCCTCTGCTCCCGCAACACCACCTACGACAAAAAGTGGCTTTGCCGCCAATTTAACGAATGGATCAACCAATACACCCGAGACTTTCGCCTCATACAGTATTGAGTCAGCGGAACGTCGATCCGCCTCTGATAAATTGTTCTTGGCAGAAGTCTCGAACAGCGTCATCAACAGGCCGTAGGTGCGCTCGGCCGAGCCTGTACCGGCTGCCCTGGCACTTTGAGCCTCTCTAAATTCGGCCTGCACCTGTTCGAAGGTTGGCGCCTGCGATGGCCTCGTACTTAACTGAACGGCACTGGTATCGATAGGTGAGATTGGCATGTTTTGAGCCTTCAGTTGAAAAGTTGCACATACTGAGCTTTCTCAAAACGAATACGCACCAGGAAGTAATTCCTCATGTATTCCCACACATCGAACCCGTGCCTCAACTGACCAGCACCGGCTCCGCCAACCCCAACCGCCGCGCCACATAGAGGTCGATCAGGTACCGCGCAATCGAACGCCCCGCCGGCAACGGCGGCAGCGCATCGACCCGGAACCACTGGGCATCCTCGATCTCGTCCGGTTGCATGACGATCTCGCCGCCGGCGTACTCGGCATGGAATCCCAGCATCATCGAATGGGGGAACGGCCAGCACTGGCTACCGATGTACTGGATGTTCCGCACCTCGATCGCCACCTCTTCACGCACCTCGCGCACCAGGCAGTCCTCGGCCGACTCACCGGGTTCGGCGAAGCCCGCCAGGGTGCTGTAGACCCCGGTGACGAAACGCGGCGAACGGGCCAGGAGAATCTCGTCGCCACGGGTGATCAGCACGATCATGCTTGGTGAGATCCGCGGGTAGTTGCGCAGGTCGCAGGGCTGGCAATACATCGCCCGCTCCAGCTGGATCTGGCTCATGGGCTGGCCGCAGCTGCCGCAGAAGCGGTGCTCGCGGGCCCAGGTGCCGATCTGCGCGGCGTAACCGAGGATCTTGTAGGTGTCGAAGTCGCCTTCGAGCATGAACTGGCGCAGGCCGCGCCAGCTGCAACCGGCCACCGCCTGCGGGCCCTTGAGTTCCAGCAGGTACACCGGCTGGCCGTCGAAATGACCGATGCCGTGCTCGAACAATACGTCCAGTTCCTGGCGCTTGAGCCAGTCGCGCGGGAACAGCGCGCCGTTGCCATCAACCAGAAAGCCCTCGTTGCAGCGGGCGACCGCCCAGCCGCCGGCGAGGTTCGTGTCCAGTACTGCGGTGGTCCAACGCGCTGACATCGTGCGGCTCCTTGCTCGGTGCGCCGCTGTGGGTCAGTCGGCGAACTCGGGTTTCTGTTTGCTCATGTGGGCAGCCACGGCCACCCGCAGATCGGTGGATTGCAGCATGGCGGCGTTCCAGGTGGCGATGTACTCCAGGCCATCGTCGATACGGTGATCGCGCATATAGCTGAGCATTTCCTTGGTGCCGGCCACGGCAATGGGGGATTTTCCCGCAATTTCAGCGGCAATGGCAAAGACTCCGTCGAGCAACGCCGCGTGATCGTCATAGACGCGGTTGACCAGGCCGATGCGCTGCGCCTCGTCGGCCTCGACCGTGCGTCCGGTGTAGGCCAGTTCACGCATGATGCCGTCGCCGATGATGCGCGGCAGGCGCTGCAGGGTACCGACGTCGGCGGCCATGCCCATGTCGATTTCCTTGATCGAGAACTGCGCATCGCGGCTGCAGTAGCGCATGTCGCAGGCCGAGACCAGGTCGATGGCGCCGCCGATGCAGTAACCCTGGATGGCCGCCAGCACTGGCTTGCGGCAGTTGTCCACGGCATTGAACGACGCCTGCATGCGCAGGATGGTACGGCGCAGCAGGCGGGCGTTGCGGCCGACATCCTTGCCCAGCTCGTTGGCCACCGACGCCAGCAGCATCAGGTCGATGCCGGCGGAGAAGTGCTTGCCGGCACCACTGATCACCACCACGCGAACGGCGTCGGTGTCATCGATCCATTTGAAGATCTCGACGATCTCGCTCCAGAACGCCGCGTTCATCGCGTTGTACTTTTCCGGGCGGTTGATCTGCACGTGGGCGATGCTGTTCTTCAGCTCGACCTTGAAGGCCTGGTATTCGCCCGGTTCGACTTCGAGTGCTTTGTTTTCGCTCACAGTTGCATTCCTTGAGAGAGCCGCTTCGATCGCCTGACTATATCAAGGCATTGATTTCGACCAAGGCCGTACTTGTGCCAAAACCGGGACTTTTGCCTTGATCTGACGGCCCGTATCCGGCACCGTGCGCACCTGTTTGAATTATTAGGATACATTTCATGTCCCGCTCCCTGGCCGGCGCCCTGGCCCACAACTTCCTCGGACAATCGCCCGGCTGGTACAAGGCCACCCTGTGCCTGTTCCTGCTGCTCAACCCGCTGCTGCTGTTTACCCTCGGCCCGGTGGTCACCGGCTGGGTGCTGGTGATCCAGTTCATCTTTACCTTGGGCATGGCCCTCAAGTGCTACCCGCTGATGCCCGGCGGCCTGCTGGTGGTCGAGGCCCTGGTGCTGGGCATGACCACGCCCCAGGCGCTGTATGACGAGCTGCAGCACAACTTCCCGGTGATCCTGCTGCTGATGTTCATGGTCGCCGGCATCTACTTCATGAAGGACCTGCTGCTGTTCGTGTTCTCGCGAATCCTCCTGGGGGTGCGTTCCAAGGCCCTGCTGGCCCTGCTGTTCTGCTTTCTCTCGGCCTTCCTGTCGGCCTTTCTCGATGCGCTGACCGTGACCGCGGTGATCATCAGCGCTGCAGTGGGCTTCTACTCGGTCTACCACCGGGTGGCGTCGGGCAGTAACCCGCGGGAAGACTCCGACCTGGACAGCGACCAACAGATCGCCCACCTGCAGCGCGGCGACCTCGACCAGTTTC
Organism: Pseudomonas sp. BJa5; assembly: GCF_030272875.2. Taxonomy (NCBI): domain Bacteria; kingdom Pseudomonadati; phylum Pseudomonadota; class Gammaproteobacteria; order Pseudomonadales; family Pseudomonadaceae; genus Pseudomonas; species Pseudomonas sp. BJa5. Next base: position 42,108 of record NZ_JALRNG020000015.1, on the reverse strand, counting down.
GCGCCTTCCTGCGCAGCCTGCTGATGCATGGCGCGGTCGGTACTGCCCTGGGCGGCGTGTGCACCCTGGTGGGCGAGCCGCAGAACCTGTTGATCGGCCACGAAATGGGTTGGCATTTTGCCGAGTTCTTCTTCAAGGTCGCGCCGGTGTCCCTGCCGGTACTGGTGGCGGGCCTGGTGACCTGCGTGCTGCTGGAGAAGCTGCGCTGGTTCGGCTATGGCACCCTGCTGCCGGAGAGCGTGCGCGATGTGCTGGCCGCCTATGCCGCCGAAGACGACGCCCAGCGCACCAGCCAGCAACGCGCCGCCCTGGTGGTGCAGGGTGTGGCTGCGCTGATCCTGATTGTCAGCCTCGGCCTGCACATCGCCGAGGTGGGCCTGATCGGCCTGCTGGTGATTGTGCTGATCACCGCCTTCACCGGCATCACCGACGAGCACCGCCTGGGTCGCGCCTTCCAGGACGCCATGCCGTTCACCGCCCTGCTGGTGGTGTTCTTTGCCGTGGTGGCAGTGATTCATGACCAGCAGCTGTTCACGCCGCTGATCCAGTGGGTGCTGGCCCTGCCGAGCGAGCAGCAGCCGGGCATGCTGTTCATTGCCAACGGCCTGCTGTCGGCGATCAGCGACAACGTGTTCGTCGCCACCATCTACATCACCGAGGTCAAGCAGGCGTTCGTCAACGGCCACATGAGCCGCGAGCACTTCGAGGCCCTGGCGGTGGCGATCAACACCGGTACCAACCTGCCGAGCGTGGCCACCCCCAATGGCCAGGCGGCGTTCCTGTTCCTGCTGACGTCGGCCATTGCACCGCTGATTCGCCTGTCGTACGGGCGGATGGTGTGGATGGCCCTGCCCTACACCGTGGTCATGGGTGGATTGGGATGGTGGGCGGTGACCTACTGGCTGTAAGTAGCGGCCTTATCGCGGGGCAAGCCCGCTCCTACGGGTCGGTAGGAGCGGGCTTGCCCCGCGATGGCTTTCAACCGATGCTGTGCCACTCCCTGTGATCCCTGGCCAGCAACTCATCGGCCGCCGCCGGCCCGTCCTCACCTGCGGCATATGGCTGAACCTCACCGCCCTCCTTCCAGGCATCGAGGAACGGCTGCACTGCACGCCAGCCGTTCTCGATGTTGTCCGCCCGCTGGAACAGGGTCTGATCGCCGGTCAGGCAGTCATAGATCAGCGTCTCGTAGCCGGTGGACGGCTGCATCTTGAAGAAGTCCTTGTAGGCAAATCCCAGCTCGACGTTCTCAATGACCAGCGCCGGCCCCGGCCGCTTGGCCTGCAGGTCGAACTTCATGCCTTCGTTGGGCTGGATCTGGATCTTCAGGTAGTTGGGCTTGAGTTTTTCCACCTCGGTGTCGCGAAACTGCGCGTAAGGCGCCGGCTTGAAGCAGATGGCGATCTCGGTGTCGCGCACGCTCATGCGCTTGCCGGTGCGCAGGTAGAACGGCACCCCGACCCAGCGCCAGTTATCGATCATCACCTTCAGGGCCACGTAGGTTTCGGTCTGGCTGTCGGGATCGACCCGGGGCTCATCACGATAACCGGGCAGCTTCTTGCGCCCCTGTTTGCCGGCGGTGTACTGGCCGCGCACCGAGTTTTTCAGCGCCATGTGCTTGGACCAGGGGCGGATGGCGCCGATCACCTTGGCCTTTTCACTGCGCACCGCATCGGCGCCGAACGCCGCCGGCGGCTCCATGGCGACCATCGCCAGCAGCTGGAACAGGTGGTTGGGAACCATGTCGCGCAGGGCACCGGTGCTGTCGTAGAAAGCCCCGCGGCTTTCCACGCCGACCATTTCGGCGGCGGTGATCTGCACGTGGTCGATGTAGTGATTGTTCCAGAACGCCTCGAACAGACCATTGGAAAACCGGCTGACCAGGATATTCTGCACCGTCTCCTTGCCCAGGTAATGATCGATCCGGTAGATCTGCTTTTCGCTCATCACCTTGAGCAGGCAGGCATTGAGCGCCTCGGCGCTGGCAAGGTCGGAGCCGAAGGGCTTTTCCACCACGACCCGGCGAAAGCCGTTGGTCTCATCGAGCAAGCCGGCGGCGCCCAGGCGCTGCACCACTTCGCTGAAAAACCGTGGCGAGGTGGCCAGGTAGAACACTGCGTTGGCACTGGGATTCTTTTCGATCCGCCGGGCAATGGCCTGGTAGGTGGCCTCGTCCTGGAAGTCGCCGGTCAGGTAGCCGATGCGCTTGGCCAGCTGGCTCCAGAGCTTATCGTCCAGGCACTTGCCAGCATCGCTGCTGGCTTTTTCGCGCTCACGCATGAAGGCGTGCAGGCGTTCGGCGAATTCGCTGTCGCTGGCCGGGTTGTGGTCGATACCGATGATGCGCAGGTTCTTGTCCAGCAAGCGGTCGCGATTGAGGTTGTACAGCGCCGGCATCAACAGCCGCTTGACCAGGTCGCCACTGGCGCCGAAGAGGAACAGGTTGCAAGGGGGTGCGGCTTCGATCTGTGCACTGGTCATTCGGCTTTTTTCTCGACATGGCCGCCAAAGCCGAAGCGCATCGCCGAGAGCATCCGGTCGGCGTAGGTGCCCTGCTGCTGGCGCGAACGGAAGCGCGCGAACAGCGCACTGGACAGTACTGGCACCGGCACCGCCTGCTCGACCGCGGCATCAATGGTCCAGCGCCCTTCGCCACTGTCGGCCACCGAGCCGCTGTAGCCACCCAGTTGCGGATCGGCCACCAGGGCGTCGGCCGTCAGGTCCAGCAGCCAGGAGGTGACCACGCTGCCACGGCGCCAGACTTCGGCGATCTCGGCCAGGTCCAGGTCGAAACGCTGATCGGCCGGCAACGCCTCGCTGCCCTTGCTCTTGAGAATGTCGAAGCCTTCGGCGTAGGCCTGCATCAGCCCGTACTCGATGCCGTTGTGGATCATCTTCACGTAGTGCCCGGCACCGGCGGGACCGGCATGGATGTAGCCCTGCTCGGCGCGCCCGGCCGGGCCCTGGCGGCCACGGGTACGGGGGATGTTGCCAATGCCCGGGGCCAAGGTGGCGAACAAGGGATCGAGGCGCTCGACCACGGCCTTTTCGCCGCCGATCATCATGCAGTAGCCACGCTCCAGGCCCCACACGCCCCCCGAGGTGCCGACATCCACGTAATGCAGCTGGCGCCCGGCGAGGTTCGCGGCGCGGCGGATGTCGTCCTTGTAGAAGGTGTTGCCGCCATCGATGATCACGTCGTCGGCGTCCAGCAGGTCGGCCAGTTGCGCGATGGTCTGTTCGGTGGGCTCACCCGCCGGCAGCATCACCCAGACCGCCCGCGGCTTTTCCAGCTTGGCCACCAGGGCGCCAAGGTCATGGGCGCCATTGGCCCCTTCGGCGACCAGGGTTTCCACGGCCTTGCGGTCGCGGTCGTGGACCACCGTACGGTGGCCGCCCTTCATCAAGCGCCGCGCGATATTGCCGCCCATGCGGCCCAGCCCCACGATTCCCAGTTGCATGTGCCGATGCTCCCAATCAGATAAAAACCGCCCGTTCAGGCCTTCAAGGTTAGTCCAGCCCGCGCGCCCGTGGTTCAGCGACCGGCGGCGAGACAGCAAGAAACAAAAAAGTTCCCATGACAGAAAAAAGAATTCAGAATCGCCGCCGGATCGAGCCGCTACGCTTGTAACAACTTTCTGCCATTTGCGAGGTGTGCAATGGGAACCCTGCTACCGAAGATGCCGCCACAGACCCTCTACGTGACGGTCCGCCGGGACGAATTGCAACGTTTGCGTGAAGAGCGCGACCTGCTCCGGCAACAAGTGAATGCCCTGAGCCTGCAGTTGCAGCAAGCCCAGGCGAGCGACAAGCCAACCCTCTCCTGAACTGCCCCGGCCTTCCTAGAGCGCCTTGGTCCAGAACTGCATGGCGCCATGGGCCGGGTCGAAGCAGGCATGCTCGAAGCCGAACGAGCGGTAGCTGCCCTGGGCGGCGGGATTGCCTTCGAGCACTTCCAGGGTCAGTTTGCAGCAGCCGCGCTGGCGGGCGATTTCCTCGACCTTGGCCAGCATCTTGTGGCTCAGGCCCTTGCCGCGATGGGCCGGCACCACCGACACGTCATGGATGTTCACCAGCGACCGGCAGGCGAAGGTGGAAAAGCCCTCGAAGCAATTGACCAGCCCCGCCGGCTGGCCGTCGACAAACGCCAGTACGCTGAAGGCATGGGGCCGCTTGGCCAGCTCCGCCGGCAATTGCGCCAGCAGCTGCGGGTCCAGTGGCTGGCCACCGCCCATGGGGTCGCGGGCATAGTGGTCGAGCACCAGGGCGATGGCCTCGGCGTGCATCGGATTGGTGTAACTGGCTTGCAGCACCAGAATCTTTTCAACGTCCATTGTCATTCCCATTGCGAGCGAAGTGGCGGCCCGCGCGGCGTTGGCGCGGTCGGCTGATTGTACGGCACGGCAACACAGCAAAGTAAAGTGACCAATGGGTCACATTTTCTCAACTTCTCTCCTACACTCTGTAGCGGCCCCGGGATTGTCCGGAAAATCCGACCGAAAAAAGTCGAACTTTCCGGAATCGCAACAGGTCAGCAATTTTAGGAGGCCACCGCTACTGGACATCCAGCTGCGGCTCACATACCCCTTTCGTCAGTACGCCTGCGGCGGGAGCGCCGATTGGCACAGCGCTTGCGCGCAAGTTTTCAGGGGCATGGAACGCACTACACACCTTATACACAGAGAGATGCCTTCAGCACGACACAACCGCGGGTGAGCACACCCGCCACATAGGGACGGAGAGAAGTATGATCAGTGCCGCTGTCGAACCCAACGTAGAGCAGTTTACTTCGGACACCCGTGATGCCTCGATCGCGGATTTGCGCACGACAGCCAAGGCACCCGGCGCCGACTCCCGGCACAATCCGCATAAACGCAAGGTCCTGTTCGTGACCTCGGAAATCGCCGACCTGGTCAAGACCGGCGGCCTGGGCGATGTCTCTGCCGCCTTGCCACGGGCGATCCGTCACTTGCATGACGTGCGGGTGCTGATTCCCGGCTACCCGCAGGTACTGGAGAGCGACAACCCGATCCACCTGGTGGGCGAGCTGGGCGGGCATGCGGCCTTGCCGCCCTGCAAGATCGGGCGCATGGACCTGGCCGATGGCCTGGTCATCTATGTGCTGATCTGCCCGGAGCTGTACCAGCGCGAAGGCACGCCCTATGGCGCCAACAATGGTCGCGACTGGCCGGACAACCATATCCGCTTCGCCCGCCTGGGCCTGGCAGCCGCGGAAATCGCTGCCGGTGAAGGCATGGTGCACTGGAAGCCCGATCTGGTGCACGCCCACGACTGGCCAGCCGGCCTGGCGCCGGCCTACATGCACTGGCGCGGCCTGCGTACCCCGACCCTGTTCACCATCCACAACCTGGCCTACCAGGGCGTGGTCAGCCGCGCCTGCTGCCCGGAACTGGCGATCCCCGACCATGCCCTGCAACAGGAAGGCATGGAATTCTACGGCAAGCTGTCGTTCCTCAAGGCGGGCCTGGCCTACTCCAACCACATCACCACGGTCAGCGCCACCTATGCCCGGGAAATCACCACCCCGGACTTTGGCTGCGGCCTCGATGGCTTCCTCGGCAGCAAGGCCCAGCAAGGCCTGCTCAGCGGCATTCCCAACGGCATCGATGAAAGCTGGGACTCGGCCAGCGACCCGCACCTGGCCCACCCCTTTAGCCTCAACGACTGGGACGGCAAAGCGAAGAACACCCATCAGGTACGCGAGCTGTTCAACCTCAAGCCCTCGACCGGGCCGCTGTTCGCGGTGGTCTCGCGACTGGTCTACCAGAAAGGCCTGGACCTGACCCTGGGGGTGGCCGACTACATCGTCAGCCAAGGCGGCCAGATCGCGATCATCGGCCGAGGCGAGCCGGAGGAAGAACAGGCCATGCGCGAACTGGCCCTGCGTCATCCCGGGCAGGTCGGCGTGCGCATCGGTTTCAATGAAACCGATGCCCGGCGCATGTTCGCCGGCAGCGACTTCCTGCTGATGCCGTCGCGCTATGAGCCCTGCGGCCTGAGCCAGATGTATGCCCAGCGCTTCGGCTCGCTGCCGGTGGCGCGCAATACCGGGGGGCTGGCCGATACCATCGAGAATGGCGTCACCGGTTTTCTGTTCGACGAATCCACCGTCGACAGCTACCGCGAGGCGCTGAGCCGGGCTTTCTATGTCTACACCAAGCCAGACCTGCTGGGCGCCATGCGCTGCCTGGCCATGACCCAGCCGTTCAACTGGTGCCAGGCGGTGGAGCCCTATGCACGCTTGTATGAGGAACTGGTCGAGCGCGCCCACGTAGGTCGCTGAGGACGAGGTGGCAGGCATGCCCTTGAGCTCAGACCGGCTCGCGACCCACGGGGCCGTGATGCTCGACAGCCATACCGCACGCTTTGCGCTGTGGGCACCCGATGCCCGCAGCGTCGAGCTGTGCCTGGCGCCCAATCAGCGCCTGCCCCTGGCGCGTAGCGCGCACGGCTGGTTCAGCGCCTGCCTGCTCGCTGCCGTCGGCAGCCGCTATGGCTACAGCATCGACGGCGGGCCACCACTGCCCGATCCGGCCTCGCGCTACCAGCCCGAAGGCGTGCACGGCCTAAGTCAGCTGGTCGATCCGTCGGCCTGGCGCTGGCAGCACCCTCACTGGCAAGGCCGGCCCTGGCATGAGGCAGTGATCTACGAGCTGCATGTCGGCCTCCTGGGTGGCTATGCCCAGGTCGCTAGGCAATTGCCCCGGCTCGCGGCACTGGGCGTGACCGCCATCGAACTGATGCCCCTGGGGCAGTTCCCCGGTGAGCGCAACTGGGGCTACGACGGCGTCCTGCCCTTCGCGCCGCAGCACAGCTATGGCACCCCGGAACAACTCTGCCAGTTGATCGACCAGGCCCACGGCCTTGGCCTGATGGTGCTGCTGGATGTGGTGTACAACCACTTCGGCCCCGACGGCAACTACCTCGGCCAGTACGCCAGCGCGTTCTTCGATCAGGACCGTCATACGCCCTGGGGTGCGGCCATCGACTTCGGACGCAGCGAAGTCGCCGATTACTTCATCGAGAATGCCCTGATGTGGCTCACCGACTACCGCTTCGACGGCCTGCGCCTGGATGCGGTGCACGCCATTGACGACCCGCACTTTCTTGGTGCGTTGGGCCGGCGGGTTCGTCAGTCGCTTGAGCCCGGGCGCCAGGTCTGGCTGGTGCTGGAGAACGAGCACAACCAGGCGAGCCTGCTCACCGATGACTTCGACGCGCAGTGGAACGACGATGCCCACAATGCTTTGCACGTGTTGCTGACCGACGAAGCGCAAGGCTACTACGCCGACTTTCGCCACAACCCCATTCATAAACTGGCCCGCTGCCTGAGCCAGGGTTTTGCCTTCCAGGGCGAGAAGGACCGCAACGGCCGGCCCCGCGGCGAACCCAGCGCTCACTTGCCGCCCAACGCTTTCGTGCTATTCCTGCAGAACCATGACCAGGTCGGCAACCGCGCCCTGGGTGAACGGCTGATCCACCTGTGCCCGCCCCAGGCCCTGCGCGCTGCCACCACCCTGGTGATGCTGTCGCCGATGATCCCGCTGCTGTTCATGGGCGAGGAAGCAGGCTGCGAGCAGCCGTTCCTGTACTTCACCGACCACCACGACGCGCTGGCTGATGCCGTGCGTGAGGGCCGCCGGGCCGAGTTCGCCCAGTTCGACGCCTTCGCCGACCCACAGCGGCGGGCGGCGATTCCCGATCCCAATGCGCTGGCCACCTACCAGGCCTCACGCCCGCAAACGCCGGATGACCCGCAGCAGACCTGGCCGGCGTTCTACCGCCAGTTGCTGCACCTGCGCCGGCAACGGCTTGTCGACCGGCTGCCCGGTTGCCGCGCCCTGGGCGCCGAAGTGATCGGTGCCAAGGCCCTGACCGCCCGCTGGCGCCTGGCCAATGGCGCTGAGCTGCGCATCGACCTCAACCTGGGCCCGGCAGCAGTGCCCTGCGCACTGCCCCCGGCTGCGGCGCAGTGCTACCTGTGTGCCGACGAGCCGCTGTCCGGCGATCGTCTGCCGCCCTTCTCGACCCTGGTCAGCCTGCTGCCCAGCCACCCGCCGGAGACTGCCCATGACTGACCCACAGCTGCAGCAACTGGCAGAACTGGCGGGTATTTCCGTCGACTGGATCGATGCCAACGGTCGTCCTCAACGGGTCGCGGACAGCGCCCTGCGCGCCGTGTTGAACGGCCTCGGTCATCCGGCGCACGATCCGCAGGCCATCGCCGCCAGCCTGCAGGCGCTCAAGACCGCTCACGATGCCCGCCACCTGCCGCCGCTGTTCACCGTCGACGTGGGCCAGGCCCTGGACTTGTCCATGTTCTTCAGCGCCGGCAGTGCCTTGCGGGTACGCCTGGAGGATGGCAGCGAACAGCTATTGCAACTCGATGCCCAGGGCGCACTGCCCCCCGGCCTGCCGATCGGCTACCACCGCGTGCAGATCGACACCCATGGCTTTACCCTGGCGGTCGCCCCGGCACGCTGCTTCAGCCTCGGTGATGCGTTGGGCACCCCGACGCCGCGCTGCTGGGGCATCAGTGCCCAGCTTTACAGCCTGCGCCGTGAAGGTGACGGCGGCTTCGGCGATTGCCTGGCTCTGGAGCAACTGGCCCGCAGCGCCGGGGAGCGTGGCGCCGACGCCTTGGCCATCAGCCCGCTGCACGCCATGTTCGCCAGCGACACCCGGCGCTACAGCCCCTACTCGCCGTCCAGCCGGTTGTTTCTCAACAGCCTCTATGCCAGCCCCGCCGCCTTGCTGGGGGACCGCGCGGTACGCGTGGCGATCGAAGCCCTGGACCTTGCGCAAACGTTGCAACAGCTGGAGCAATTGCCCCTGATCGACTGGCCAGAAGCGGCGGCAGCACGCTACCGGTTGCTGCAGTTTCTGTTCGACGACTTCATCGACGGCGAGCATCCGCTGCGCGCCGACTTCGACAGCTACCGGGCTCAAGCCGGCCAGGCCCTGGAGCAGCATTGTCGTTTCGAGGTGATACTCGGTGAGTCCCAAGCCAGCGGCCTGGGCCAGGATTGGCGCCAATGGCCCAGTGCCTGGCACGACCCTGACAGCGAAGAGATGACCGCCTTCGCCCGCCAGCACCAGCGCCAGATCCAGTTCCATGCCTTCTGCCAGTGGCTGATCCAGCGCGGCCTGCAACGCGCCCAGGATGCTGCGCGCAGCAACGGCATGGGCATCGGCCTGATCGCCGACCTGGCCGTAGGTGCCGACGGCGCCGGCAGCCAGGCCTGGAGCCGCCAGGATGAACTGCTGGCCGGGCTCAATGTCGGCGCCCCACCCGACATCCTCAACCGCGCCGGGCAGAATTGGGGCATCTGCGCCTTCTCGCCTGAGGGGCTGCGGCGCAATGGCTACCGCGCGTTCATCGAGATGCTGCGGGCCAGTTTCGCCCATGCCGGCGGCCTGCGCATCGACCATGTCATGGGCCTGCAGCGCCTGTGGCTGGTGCCCCTGGGTGGCCATGCCAGCGAAGGCGCCTACCTGAACTACCCACTGGACGACCTGCTGCGCCTGCTGTGCCTGGAGTCGGTGCGCCACCGGGCCATCGTCCTGGGCGAAGACCTGGGCACCGTGCCCGAGGGGCTGCGGGAAAAGCTCGCGCAACGAGCCATCCTCGGCATCCGCGTGTTGCAGTTCGAGCAGGATCCACCCGGTCGATTCAAACCCATCCTCGACTGGCCGGACGATGCCCTGGCCACCTCCAGTACCCACGACCTGCCGCCACTGGCCGGTTGGCTGGCGGCCCGCGACATCGACTGGAACCAGCGCCTGGCGCTGATCGACGACACCACCGAGCGGCACTGGCGCGACAGCCGCCAGCACGAACGCCAGGGCCTGAAGCGCGCGCTTGAGGAAAACTACGGCGTGCAGGGCGACGACGAAGCCGTGCTCGATACCTGCGTGCGCTTGCTCGGCCACACTCGCGCGCCCCTGGTGCTGCTGCCACTGGAAGACCTGCTGGGCATCGACGAACAACCCAACCTGCCGGGCACCGTGGACACTCACCCGAACTGGCGTCGGCGCTTCGCCCTGGACGCCGCGGCGCTGCTCGACGATGCCGATGCCGCCCGCCGCCTGGAGCTGCTGGCCCAGGCCCGGGAACAGGCCTGGGAGCGCGACCGATGAAAACCCTGACAGCCACCCTGCGCCTGCAGTTTCATGCCGGCTTCACCCTGGACGATGCGCTGCCACTGGTGCCCTACTTCGCCCGCCTGGGCATCAGTCACCTGTACGCCTCGCCATTGCTCAGCGCGCGGCCGGGCTCGCTACATGGCTATGACGTGGTCGACCCGACCCGCATCAACCCGGAGCTCGGCGGTGAGGCAGCGCTGCGGCGCCTGGTCGCCGCGCTACGCCAGCACGGCATGGGCCTGATCCTCGATATCGTCTCCAACCACATGGCCGTCGGTAGCGACAATCCCTGGTGGCAGGACCTGCTGACCTGGGGCCGGCGCAGCCGCTATGCCGGCTTCTTCGATATCCAGTGGCACTCCAGCGACCCCTTGCTCGAAGGCCAGTTGCTGCTGCCTTTTCTGGCCGGCGACTACGGCGCCATGCTGCGGGCCGGCGAGATACCGCTGTGCTTTGCCGCCCACGACGGCAGCTTTCATATCCGCCACCATGAACACCGCTTCCCCATCAGCCCCACCGATTTCGGCCGGGTCCTGTGCCTGAGCGAACACACCGAGGTACAGGCGCTGGGCATGCGCTTTGCCGCACTGCACAGCGCCACCCAGGCGGCCGACAAGGCCGTCGGCCTGAAGCAGGAACTGGTGGCGCTGGCCGCGAAGGTGGCGATCGACGACTTGCTCGACGCCTTCGACGGCCGCACCCCGGCCGGCTTCCAGCGCCTGCACGAGCTGCTCGAACACCAGGCCTATCGCCTGGCCAGCTGGCGCACCGCCGCCGATGACATCAACTGGCGGCGGTTTTTCGATATCAACGAACTGGGCGGCCTGCGCGTCGAGCGCAACGACGTGTTCGAGGCGACCCACCAGAAAATCTTCGCGCTGATCGGCCAGGGCCTGGTCGATGGCCTGCGCATCGACCATGTCGACGGCCTTGCCGACCCCCGTGGCTATTGCCGCAAGCTGCGCCGCCGGGTCGACGGGTTGCTGGCCGAACGGCCGGTCGAGGCGGCACTGGAGCACCTGCCGATCTACGTCGAAAAGATTCTCGGCGCCCACGAGCACCTGCCCCGCGACTGGGGCGTGGACGGCACCACCGGCTACGAGTTCATGAACCAGGTCAGCCTGCTGCAGCACGACCCGGCCGGTGAAGCGGCGCTGCGCGAAGCCTGGAGTGCCCTGAGCGAACGCCCGGCCTTTGCCGAGGAAGTGCACCTGGCCCGCCGGCACGTGCTCAACACCAGCCTTGCCGGCGACTTCGAATCGGTGGCCCAGGCCCTGTGGCAAGTGGCCCGGGACGACCTGATGAGCCGCGACCTGACCCTGGGCGCGATCCGCCGGGCGCTGCAGGCGCTGGTCGAACACTACCCGGTGTACCGCAGCTACCTGCATGCCGGCGGGCGCCGCGCTGAAGACGAACCTTTCTTCCAGCACGCCATGACCGCCGCCCGGCAACAGCTGGGCGAAGGCGACTGGCCAGTGCTCGACTACCTGCAGCACTGGCTGGGCGGCCAGCCCTGGCGCAGCCTGCCCCCGGGCCGGGCGCGCAAGCACCTGCGCCATGCCTGCATCCGCTTTCAGCAACTGACCGCACCGACGGCGGCCAAGGCTGTGGAAGACACCGCCTTCTACCGCTCGGCGCTGCTGCTGTCGCGCCATGACGTAGGCTTTGACGCCGAGCGCTTCAGCGCCCCGGCCGAGGACTTTCATCACGCCTGCCAGCAGCGCCTGGCGCAGTTCCCGCACAACCTGCTGTGCACCGCCACCCACGATCACAAGCGCGGCGAGGACAGCCGCGCCCGCCTGGCCGTGCTGAGCGAGCGCAGCCAATGGTGGAGCAGTCGCGTCGAGCATTGGCGTGAACTGGCGACGCCGCTGCGCAGCGCCCTGGCGGACGGCATCGCCCCGGGGCCGGAAGAGGAATGGATGCTGTACCAGACCCTGGTCGGCAGCTGGCCCATGAGCCTGGATGAACACGATCCCCTGGCCTTGCGCTCGTTTGCCGAACGCCTGCAGCAGTGGCAACGCAAGGCCCTGCGCGAAGCCAAGCTGCGCAGCAGCTGGAGTGCACCGAACGAGGGCTTTGAACAGGCCTGCCTGGGCTACATCGAAGCCCTGCTGCTGGACACGCAGAACCAGCAACTGCGTCATTCCCTGGCCGCTGCGGCGCACGCCATTGCCTGCGCCGGCGCCCTCAACAGCCTGAGCCAGTGCCTGCTGCGCATGACCGTCCCCGGGGTGCCCGACCTGTACCAGGGTACCGAATACTGGGACCTGAGCCTGGTCGATCCGGACAACCGCCGCGCGGTGGACTTCGCCGCGCGCCGCCAGGGCCTGGATGACAGCACCACCACCGCGCAGCTGTTGCAGGACTGGCGCAGCGCACGGGTCAAACAGGCGCTGATCGGCCAGGTGCTGGAGCGCCGCCAGCAGTACCCCCGGCTGTTTGCCCAGGGCCAGTACCTGCCCTTGCCGGTACAGGGCCGGCACGCCGGACAGGTGCTGGCCTTCGCCCGGGTGAGCGACGACGAACGGGCGATAGTGATCGTCCCGCGCCTGGCCTGCCACTTGCTTGGCGATACCCCGATTCCCTTGATCCCGGCACAGAACTGGGACGATACCCGGCTGCTATTGCCGTTTGCCTTGTCAGCTGCCAACTGTTCGGGACTTTTTGCCAGCGCCGCAGTCACACCCTCAAAGGAGGTGTTGCTCAGCGCTGTACTCAAGGAGTTCCCGGTCAACCTGTTGATTGATCATGCCTAAGCCATCAGGAGCGTCGAGATGAGTGTCGAAGAAAAACGTATCCGCGAATTCGCCTACCAGATCTGGGAATCCGAAGGTAAGCCAGAGGGCCAGGAGTCCCGCCACTGGGACATGGCGCGCAAACTTGCCGAAGCAGAATCCCTGGCGCCCAAGGCGACGCCGCGCAAGGCCAGGGCCAAGCCGGCGACACCGGTAGCGACCCCGGCCAAGCCGGCAGCGGCGAAAAAACCACGGGCGCCGAAAAAGCCGCCGGTGGCCTGACGCCATAAGCGCAAAGAACTGTGAGAGCGGTGGGAGCTGTTGAAACTGTGGGAGCTGGCGAAGCCTGCGATAGCGCCAGCCCCGCACCTGTCTGCACGGCGAGTGCTGCGCACTCGATCGCAGGCTTCGCCAGCTCCCACAGCCCTCACAGGCCCCACAGGCCTACAAACCTGGGAAGCCCCATGACCAAGCCCACGCCTGTCGTCGAACCCTCGCGCATCCGCGAAGGCCTGCCCTTTCCCCTGGGCGCCACCTGGGACGGTCTGGGCGTCAACTTTGCGCTGTTCTCGGCCCATGCCACCAAGGTCGAGCTGTGCCTGTTCGATGCCAGCGGCGAGGTCGAGCTCGAACGCATCGAACTGCCCGAATACACCGACGAAATCTTCCACGGCTACCTGCCCGACGCCCACCCCGGCCTGATCTATGGCTACCGGGTGCATGGCCCCTACACGCCGCAGGACGGCCACCGTTTCAACCCCAACAAGCTGTTGATCGACCCCTATGCCAAACAACTGGTGGGCAGCCTGAAGTGGTCCGAAGCGCTGTTCGGCTACACCATCGGCCACCCTGATGGCGACCTCAGCTTCGACGAACGCGACAGCGCCCCGTTCGTGCCCAAGTGCAAGGTCATCGACCCAGCCTACACCTGGGGCCGCGACCAGCGCGTGGCCATCCCCTGGGAACGCACCATCCTCTACGAAGCCCATGTGCGCGGCATCAGCATGCGCCACCCGGCCGTGCCCGAAGCCCACCGCGGCACCTTTGCCGGGCTGATGTGCGATGAGCTGCTCGAACACATCAAGCAGCTGGGCGTGTCGTCCATCGAGCTGCTGCCGATCCATGCCTTCGTCAACGACCAGCACCTGTTGCAAAAAGGCCTGAACAACTACTGGGGCTACAACAGCATTGCCTTCTTCGCCCCGCACCCGCGCTACCTGGCCAACGGCAAGATCGCCGAGTTCAAGGAGATGGTCGCCCACCTGCACGATGCCGGCCTCGAGGTGATCCTCGACGTGGTCTACAACCACACCGCCGAGGGCAACGAGCTGGGCCCGACCCTGTCGATGCGCGGGATCGACAACGCCTCGTACTACCGTCTGATGCCGGACGACAAGCGTCTCTACATCAACGACTCCGGCACCGGCAACACCCTGGACCTGAGCCACCCCTGCGTACTGCAACTGGTCACCGACTCGTTGCGCTACTGGGCCGGCGAGATGCACGTGGACGGCTTTCGCTTCGACCTGGCGACCATCCTCGGCCGTTACCACGAGGGCTTCGACGAACGTCACAGCTTTCTCGTCGCCTGCCGCCAGGACCCGCTGCTACGCCAGGTCAAGTTGATCGCCGAGCCCTGGGACTGCGGCCCCGGCGGCTACCAGGTGGGCAACTTCGCCCCTGGCTGGGCCGAATGGAACGATCGTTTTCGCGATACCGTAAGGGCCTTCTGGAAAGGCGACGAAGGCCAACTGGCCGATTTTGCCGCGCGCATGACTGCCTCCGGCGAGCTGTTCAACCGGCGCGGGCGCAGGCCTTACGCTTCGGTGAACTTCGTCACCGCCCACGACGGTTTCACCCTGCGCGACCTGGTCTCGTACAACCACAAGCACAACGAAGACAACGACGAGAACAACCAGGACGGCAGCAACCACAACCTGTCCTGGAACCACGGCGTCGAAGGCCCCACCGACGACCCGGCCATCAATGCCCTGCGCCTGCGCCAGATGCGCAATTTCTTCGCCACCCTGCTGCTGGCCCAGGGCACGCCGATGATCGTCGCCGGCGACGAGTTCAGCCGCACCCAGCACGGCAACAACAATGCCTACTGCCAGGACAGCGAGATCGGCTGGGTCAACTGGGCGCTGGACGATGAAGGCGCCGCCCTGCTCAAGTTCGTCAAGCGCCTGACCAAGCTGCGCCTGGCCTACCCGATACTGCGCCGCTCGCGCTTTCTGGTCGGCGACTACAATGAGGCGATCGGCGTCAAGGACGTGACCTGGCTGGCAGTGGATGGCAGCGAAATGAGCATCGAGCAATGGCAGGACAACCAGGGCCGCAGCCTTGGCATGTTAATGGACGGCCGCGCGCAGGTCAGCGGCATCCCCCGCCCGGGCGCCGACGCCACCTTGCTGCTGATCGTCAATGCCCAGCACGACGGCATCACCTTCACCCTGCCCCCGGTCCCCGAAGGCGAGCACTGGAACTGCCTGCTCGACACCGACCGACCGCAACTGCGCAAGGGCGAGCGGCATCCCTTCGACAGCCCGCTGCAGGTGTCAGGGCGTTCATTGATGTTGCTGGAGTTGCAACGCGAAGACGACAATTGAGCAGAGGGAACTGCCGCCCCCGGCGCCAGTCTCATGCAATAGGCTTGCTGACCAGGAGTGACCGTGAAGTTCGAACCGGATCCGGCTCATCATGCAAGAACCCGCGAAGCGCCCGCCGTGCAGCGCCTGCGGGTCCTGACCGTCAACACCCACAAAGGCTTTACCGCCTTCAACCGGCGCTTCATCCTCCCTGAACTGCGCGAAGCGGTGCGCAGCACCCAGGCCGATATCGTCTTTCTCCAGGAAGTGCTCGGCAGCCACGATCGCCATGCCGCGCGTTATGCCGGCTGGCCGCAGACCTCGCAATACGAATTCCTCGCCGACAGCATGTGGACCGACTTCGCCTACGGGCGCAATGCCGTCTACCCCGATGGCCATCATGGCAATGCCCTGCTGTCCAAGTTCCCGATCATCGAACACCGCAACCTGGATGTCTCGATCACCGGCCCCGAGCGCCGCGGCCTGCTCCATTGCGTACTGGATGTGCCCGGGCAGCATCAGGTGCATGCGGTCTGCGTGCACCTGTCGCTGCTGGAAAGCCACCGGCAGAAACAGTTGCATCTGCTCAGCCGGCTGCTGGACTCTTTGCCGGCCGAGGCACCAGTGATCATTGCCGGTGACTTCAATGACTGGCAGCTGCGCGGTAACCGCACCCTGGGCCTGCACCGGGGCCTGCACGAAGCGTTCGAACGTCATCATGGCCTGCTGGCCAGGACCTATCCTGCACGTATGCCGCTGTTGCGCCTGGACCGGATCTACCTGCGCAATGCCAACAGTCATGCGCCGAAAATCCTCGGCAACAAACCCTGGAGTCACCTCTCCGATCATCTGCCTTTGGCGGTGGAAGTGCAGCTTTAACAATGATTCGGAATAGCCATCACCGCTGAAAGATCGGCCATCACTATGGAAGGTGAATAATTGTTTAATATCAGCCAATTGGGCCATCAGCACCCTTGACAACGGCTGCTCAGCACTTTCTTGACGCGCCGCGCCACCTCTCCTTATCTAAAAGTAATGCAACACTAGCTTGAATTCATTCCGAGCCTCTAGCTCGCGCCTTTCAGCGCGCGAAAGGGACCGGTTTGCTGGTTTGGGTCGCCCTCTGGTTTTGCCTTACAGCCCGTGACATCAGGCCAGATCCTTGGCTGTTACAACAGAGGAGTTCCGTCATGAAAAAAACTCCGACTCCTGCGGGCTTTGAGTATGCTTATTACGCGATTTCCATGTCGTTGCTGCTGGCGACCCCGTTGGAAACCCATGCGTTGAGCCTGGAGGACAACGACCCGTTCATTACCCTGGTACAAACGCAGGCGCAAACCCTGCCGACACTGTCGCTCGCCCCCGTTGGCGTCAGCGGCCTGGGCCTGAACACCTTGAGTGTGTTTTCCGATCGCATGGCCGAGCGCCATGTACCGGCGGCCACCGACC
This sequence comes from Pseudomonas sp. BJa5, assembly GCF_030272875.2. Taxonomy (NCBI): domain Bacteria; kingdom Pseudomonadati; phylum Pseudomonadota; class Gammaproteobacteria; order Pseudomonadales; family Pseudomonadaceae; genus Pseudomonas; species Pseudomonas sp. BJa5. Next base: position 25,166 of record NZ_JALRNG020000015.1, on the reverse strand, counting down.
ACATCGCCAGCCAGTGGGCGCAGTTCTTCCCGGCACCGGTGAAATCCGGCGCACCGGCCCCCTCGCGCCTGGAAGCACCCAACCAGAGCCTGCAGATCAGCCCGGACCTGTTCGTGCGTGAAACCGGTGGCGGCAATACTCACCGCATTGGTTTCTTCGTCGGCCACAGCAACCTGCAAAGTGGATTCGACGGCCTGCGCAAACCCCAGGTCGATGACAAGAAAGCCACCGTCAACCTCTCCGGCGACAGCCTGGGCATGTACTGGAGCATGACCCATGAGCAGGGCTGGCACGTGGATGCGGTGGCCATCGGTACGCGCTTCGACGTCAATGGCCGCAGCGAAAGCGGCGAACGCCTGGACAGCAATGGCCATGCCCTGACCCTGTCGGTCGAAGGTGGCTACCCGATCAACCTGGGTGAAACCTGGACCATCGAACCCCAGGCCCAGTTGATCAACCAGCAGTACTTTCCCGGCAGCCAGACCCAGACCGAGGCCCAGCAGGCGTTCGACCAGCAGCCGAACTGGACCGGCCGGGTCGGGGCGAAACTGTCGGCGCGCTACAACGTGCGCGGCATGCCCATCGAACCCTTCGTACGCACCAACGTCTGGTATGACTTCTCCAACGCCGACACCGTGAGCCTGGACAAGGTCGACAAGATCAGCAGCGGGCGCAACTCGGCCACCGTGGAACTGGGCCTGGGCCTGGTGGCACGGGTCTCGCCGACCGTTGCGCTGTTCGTCAGTGCCGATTACAGCAGCGATGTGGATGACAATGACCTGAACGGCCTGGTCGGCAACCTCGGCGTGCGGGTACGCTGGTGACTGGTCTTTACTCCGCCAGCCGGGCTCGTCAACGACGAGCCCGGTAAGCCAGCAGCGCTCACCGCTGCGCGGGGTCATCAACCTTTGGCGAGGTCCAAAGGCGTTTCACTGCCAAGATCCGCCGTGGTCAGCCGGCTATTGAGGCGAAACTTCGACTCGATAGCTATATCGATGCTGTTCAGTTCGAACCTCGGTGCCTTGGCTGTGCCATACACCCGATAGACCTTGTTTAGCTTCCTGTCGGAAAAATAGTGTTTGAGCAGTGCCTCAAAGTCGCTGAAGCGCTCGAATTCAACCAGCCCGGTATTGGGATCATAGAAATGATAGACAGCCCGTCCATTACTGATGCGCGCGCCAATGAGCATGGCATGGTTGCGCGTACCTAGCTCATAATATCGGGTCGCCGTCAGCGCTTTGAGTCGGTCGAACACATCGCTGAGCGGGAAGTGTGCGCCGGTGCGGGAATGTAGCGATCCTTTGTTCAGGACCGCCAGGCTTTGCTTCAACAGTTTACTTTCGGCGGCCCCGGTGTTCGCCGCGTAGAAAAACAGCCTGTCAACCAGGTTATTCTGAGTCCCGGCATCCAGTGCTACCGCCATGGCCTTGACCAGCCCCAGGCATTTTCCCTCACCTGTACCGATGACCAATGCCTGAGGCACCGCTCGGTATACCGCGTTACCCTGAACCGAAAAGTATTTAAACCTGTTGCCCGCCCGCAGCAGGTTCTTCATCACTGATTCAGCGTAGGAGGATTGCTCGATACGTGCTGCCAGCGCCCCTTTCTCCCGGTCGCTGAGCTTATCCGCAAACTTGAGATACCATGCTTTGAGCCTGGCACTTGACCAACGCTGCGTATCGACCGGTAAGCCGGGAACGACAGTCGGCTTTTTTTTCCCCAGTGCGTATTCAGCGCTTCTGCCAGCGCTCGCTGTCCTCCATTTGTTCAGTTCCTGATCGTAACGTGTATCGTCTGCAGAAGATGACGTTAACGCGGTGGCCTTTGCCTGCAAGCCTCTACCCGTCAACCGCCTATAGATCTGCGGTGCATTGACCAGCACTGCACCTTGCTGAAACTCAACGGGTGACAGGGCTTGCGCCTGAACGGCATAGGACTTGGCATCCGTGAGGCTGTCGAATTCCCGATACTTCACAGTCCAGCCTCTGGCCTCTGTCTGATAAGTGCCAATCCACACGTTTTCTGGCAAGACCATCGAAGTATCAAGCACCTCGCTGCGCCACAGCCCCGATGCCGCAGGCTTCAAGTCAAAGACCACACGCTGCCCCTTCGCGTCAGTGCCAACGGCGAGATAATGGAGAATCATGCGATCGTTTCTCCAGGCACTCATGACCCTGACCTTGGCATCACTGAATCCATGGGTCTCCATGTATTCCAGCGATCGTTGACAAGCGTCTATTTCCCCCGGCAGATTCTCGGCCCAAAGGTCAGCAAGATATGCTTGCTGAGCAAGGGTTTCAGCGTTGTTGAGTGCAGTCCTGACGGGAGCGAGCAGCGGCTCGCCCCTGAACTCCGGCGCAGAAGCATCGACGTAGACAAGGACGCCTGCACCGTTGCAGTGGATGCCGTCCGGGCCAAATTTCAACTGTTCCTTGAGGTCGACAGCCGTCCAAGGCCTGGCGGAGGTCTTGGCAAAGAGCGTCTGCTGCGCCAGACCTGTGACCTTGCCGTTGCCCAAGCTCACCGATCCATGCAGGAGCTCGCCATCGCTTTGTGCGACCACCGCGACGCGGTAACCACGAGGTAAGGCCTCGAGGTCTTCAGCAGTGAAGATCTGCTTTGCCTCGCGACCCAGAAAGACCACGCGCCAGTCAGGGGCCATCGAGCCTTGCACGGACACCGAGGCCGGTATGCCTGCGCGCGATTGCACATGCATGACCTGCTGCCAGGCCGGGCGATGCTGCCCGGCGGCTGGTTCGAAGCCCAACTCGGCCATCATGATCGAACGCTCGCGAGGCGAGGCTCGGAAAAAGGCAGCTAAACTCAGCCGCTCACCGTTTTGCGATTGCAACTGCTGGCGAAACAACCTGACTATTTGTTTCATATCCGCCGTCAACGCCCCGACCATTTCTACTGATTCCATGAACGGGCGAACGGCCTGCATCCCGGCGGACGCTCCACTCAAGATCAGCATCAGTCTATCTGCACTGATATCGGCCTCTGCCTCTCGAATCAGGTCGGCGCTGTCTGCAACTTCAAGTAACTCATAGTCCAGATGCAGGCTGGCCACACCCGTCGCGACATCCACCCCCAGCGCGATCACCAGAGGCAGAAGTTCGCCCCCAGCACCCAGCGTCAAGGCAAGTGTGGCGACGGTGGCGCCAAATTGCATCAATCCCCTTTCAAGGTTGATCTCTGCGGCCTGGCGCTGCTCATCGGCTGTGAACACGTAACCGTTCAGGTTCGAATCAAGCCAGTCCATCTCGGCAGTGAACAAACGCGCATAAGGATTGTGGCGTTGTTCAAAGGAAATTTTTGCAGTCCAGTATTGAGCGTCCTTGATTGATGAACGCTGGGCAATGATGTCTTCAGACTTGATCAGTTGTTGATCCACGTGTGACAGGTGGTAGCGAATGAAACGCTCAAACTCGGTAGATTGATCGTACTCCGGCCACAAATAGACTTTGCCTGTTGCCGTCGAGACCAGCATGGCCCCTGCTGTTGCCCAGAGAGCCAACAGGTGAGGAACGACCTTGCCATTGACCAACACCAAGCGCTCATGGGTCTGCCCCAGCATCCACTGGTTGATCAGGTATCGAACGTGGCCACTCGCGCCATTCAACAGGTATTTAGCCAGCACGCCTTGAAATCGCTGCCTGGCAACATGCTCATACTGCTCGCCATACAGCGGATCCTTCTTGAGCGCTGCCGTATCAGCTGAAAACTGTTTTGCCACATACCCTGCAAACTCGCGACGCCTCAAGAAAGCCGCAACCGGATGATGCTTCAACCTATCGCCTGGATTCACATTGGCTACTACCTTGCCGCAGCGATAGTGCTTTCCGAGCAAAATGTCTCTTACACTGTAACGCGTGAGGTCACCCACAAATGCGTTGCTGAATGAAAAGCCCTTGGTTGCAAACTTCACACTGACCTGTTCGTCCAGTACCTTGCGGTCAAAGGCTAGACCACTATTGTTGTGTATCCGTAACTGATTGAGCAGCACTTCATCGACATATTCATCGCTCCCCAGCGCAGGGCTGGAAGGTGCTGCGCTCGAGGTGAGCGACGGTCGATCAACATCATCGGCAGCGTTAATTGCTTGCGTCAGGGCACCCTTCAAAACGCGGATGCGATCCTGGAGGGTGGAAATCTTGAATTGCATGGCTATCCGCTGCTGATAATTCCCCCTGATCAACAACCTGTAGTAGTGCTTTTCAGAAATGAAACCTGGATACGAGCCCGGCGGAAGAGGCAATTCGCCTGTCGCTTTTTGAAGTGCGGCTTCATAGACCGCCTTCTGCTCTACAAGTTGCCGACGCTGCGCCTTCAAACGGCTGATTTCCGTCTCCTGCTCAGCGACCGACTCCTGAACAGCAACGATGTTAGCCAATGGGCGCTGTCCTACAGGCGCTGCCTGGACACTCGAACCCACCAGCAGCATCCCAGCCATCAGGCCTGATCCCCATCCGCCAGAAGGACCTTGAGCCGCCACCACAGCTGCAACGACTGGCAGCATGAAATCCACACTAGTGCTTGATGTCGGCGCCACTTCTTCAGCTGTCGGGGCGGCCGAAGACGGCTTCACTTCGGATTCGACGAAAGTGAGTTGCCTGTCTGGTGGAATCGGAGGGACAGAGCCGGCCTTGTACATCTGTCCCGGAACGAGTCCGGGGACATTCAAGTAAACCGCCAACTCGATTGCCCCCCCAAGCAAGCGCCGGGGTGGCGTCAAGACGGGCTGTCGGCGCTTGTTCGTTCGGACTGCTCGCAGCCAATCAGCGGGGCGCAAGTGCTCAAGCAGATCTGTGGCGGTCTGCCACGGCTCGCGCTCCTCGAACATTCTTTTTAGATTGACCGTCACTGTCTCCAGGTCCAGCTCTGCCATCAGCCCGTGGAGCTTGCGCAGCAGAATATCCAGGTGACTGTCATCCAGACCCGGCAGTTGCCTGGCCAAATGCAACAGCAGGTGCTCGCGACTCTCGCGCGGCCCTTGCTCAGCCAGGTGCAAGGTTGCCGCCAGCGGCAGACCCAGGTACCAGGCGCCAAGCAGCATTGGAGCGAAGCTGCCAAACACCCCGAAGGTGGCAGCGGTCGCAGCCACGACACCGCCGCGCCACAGCATGCTGACCGGGTTGGCCGTGTCCTCCACCGAGGGATGCGCCTGCGCCCAGATCCGCGACATCAACGGGTCGTCCAACAGAACCCGGTCGGCCAGCTCGTTACGCAGGTCCGACACTTCCAGATTGGTGATCTGTTGAGGATCACAATCCTTGACTACCGCGGCCACCACCTTGAAAAAGGCATCACCTTCCAGGCTGATCGCCCGGTACTCGCCCCTGATCATTGGGCCAATGCGCGTGGGCTCCAACCTGATCGTGACTACGTTGCCCAGCCCGACACCCAACTGTCCCTCCTCCAGTGGGCAGGCGGGATCGCTAATGCTGATTCCGTACAGCACTTGGCCATCCACCCCTTCCAGTACCAGGGTGTCGCATTCGAGCACGCCACTGGCCACCAGCAATCCTGGCAGCAGGGTCATGGCGATGTTTTCTTCGACCGCAGCGCTGCGTAACGCTTCTGCGATGCGCTGCGACTGCATGCCCGGCGGGTTTGAGACTGCCACTGAGCGCGGTGTAGGTGTAAGGAACTCTTTCGGGATGAGAGGTTGGTTGGAAGGTGAATTAGTGACGATGGGCATGACTGTACGTCCGTAATACCGGACGTACAGTAAACATCCCTTTTCAAGATAGGGCTTTTACAAAGCGCTCAGCCGATCATCGCGGCCGCAGGACCAGCACCCCCAGCGGCGGCAGGTTCAGGGCCAGCGACAGCGGCTGGCCATGGCTGGCCACCGCCTCGCAGGCCACCTCGCCCAGGTTGCCAAAGTTGGACCCGGCGTAGCCTTCGGCATCGCTGTTGAGCACCTCGGCCCAGCGCTCGCCGAAGGGCACGCCGATGCGATAGCCCTTGCGCGGCACCGGGGTGAAGTTGGCCACCACCAGCATCGGCTGGCCGCTGGCGCTCCAGCGCAGCCAGGCATAGACGCTGTTGTGCGCATCGTCGCCGATCAGCCACTGGAAGCCCTGGGACACGCAGTCCTGCTCGTACAGCGCCGGCTCGTTGCGGTACAGGCGGTTGAGGTCGCCGACCAGGCGCTGGACCCCCAGGTGCTCGGGGTACTTGAGCAGGTACCAGTCCAGCTCGCTGTCGTGGTTCCACTCGCGCCACTGGCCGAACTCGCAGCCCATGAACAGCAGCTTCTTGCCCGGGTGGGTCCACATGAAGGTCAGGTAGGCGCGCAGGTTGGCGAATTTCTGCCAGCGGTCGCCGGGCATCTTGTCGATCAGCGAGTGCTTGCCGTGCACCACTTCATCGTGGGAGATGGGCAATATGAAGTGCTCGGAGTAGGCATAGATCAGGCCGAAGCTCATTTCGTTGTGGTGATAGGTGCGGTGGATCGGGTCGTTCTGGATGTAGTGCAGGGTGTCGTGCATCCAGCCCATGTTCCACTTGTAGGCAAAGCCCAGGCCACCCTGCTGGGTCGGCTGGCTGACCCCGGGCCAGGCCGTGGACTCTTCGGCGATGATCAAGGCGCCGGGCACCTCGAGGGCGACCACATCGTTGAGGTGGCGCAGAAAGTCGATGGCCTCCAGGTTCTCCCGCCCGCCATGGCGGTTGGGCACCCACTCCCCGTCCTTGCGCGAATAGTCGCGGTACAGCATCGACGCCACGGCATCGACGCGCAGGCCATCGATATGGAAGTGCTTGAGCCAGTGCAGGGCCGAAGCCAGCATGAAGCCGTGGACCTCGGTGCGCCCCAGGTTGTAGATCAGCGTGTCCCAGTCCTGGTGGAAGCCTTCGAGGGGGTTGTCATACTCGTACAGCGCCGTGCCGTCGAAGCGCGCCAGGCCATGGGTGTCGGTGGGAAAGTGCGCCGGTACCCAGTCCAGGATCACGCCGATCGAGGCCTGGTGACAGGCATCGACGAAGGCCGCGAAGTCTTCGGCCGAACCGTAGCGCGCGGTGGGCGCGAACAGCGACAGCGGCTGATAGCCCCAGGAGCCGCCGAACGGATGCTCCATGATCGGCATCAGTTCGATATGGGTAAAGCCCAGTTGCTGGACGTAGGGCACCAGCCGCTCGGCCAGTTCACGCCAGTTGTAGAAACGCTCCACTTCACCGGTGTCGTCCATCTCGCACTGCCAGGAACCGGCGTGCAATTCATAGATCGACAAGGGCGCCGTGGTCACCTGGCGTTCACCACGCTCTTGCATCCACTGCAGGTCCCGCCAGTGGTGGGCCAGGGGCCCGGCTACCCGCGAGGCGGTGCTGGGTGGCAACTCCGTGGCGCGGGCCAACGGGTCGGCCTTGAGCGGCAGGATGCCGTCACGCCCCAGCACTTCATACTTGTAGGCTTCGCCGGCGCCCAGGCGTGGCACGAACAGCTCCCAGACCCCGGAGGCGTGGCGCAGGCGCATCGGGTGACGACGGCCGTCCCAGTTGTTGAAGTCGCCCACCACCGACACCCGCCGGGCATTGGGCGCCCACACCGAAAAACGCACACCCTCGACGCCATCGACCTTCACCGGCTGTGCGCCCATGCTGCCGGCCAGATCGCGGTGGTTGCCTTCGGAGAACAGGTACAGGTCCATGTCGCCCAACTGCGGACCAAAACTGTAGGGGTCTTCGGTGATCTGCTCGCCCCCGGCCCAGTTGATACGCAGCAGATACGGCTGCTGCTCCGGCAGGTGGGCAATGAACAACCCCGGTATCGGCTCTTGCTCCAGGTCTCCCAACAGCCGTCCGTCGTCACGGGCCAGGGCCTGGACGCTCAGGGCATTGGGCAAATAGGCGCGGACAAACTGGCCGCCCGCACCATCCGGGTGCGGGCCGAGCACGGCGAACGGGTCTGCGTGCTCGGCCCTGACCAGCGCCTCGCTGTCACGATGTCCCAGTCCACCTTCCTCGCGCTTGCGTTGAATCATCAGCTCTCTCCCCAGGTACTTGTCAGGCCATGCAGGCCATGCAAAGGCACGGCCAGCCAACTTGGGCGGTTCTCGGCTTCATACAGGATTTCGTAGGCGGCCTTTTCCAGGCTGAACAGTTCCAGTGCCGCACGCTCGCCGTCGGCATGTTCCCAGGCATGGGGCATGGCCGCGGTGGCCAGCCCGTAGGCCTCGACAAACGCTTGTCGGGCCTGGTGCAGATAACGCCTGGCGACGCGCTGACGAGCCTTGAGGGCAACGTCCGAGAGGTCGACACTGGAGGCACTGCGCAGCACCATGGCAGCAGCATAGTCGAAAGATCGCAGAACGCCGCTGACATCCTTGTACGGACTGTGCCGGGCCCGACGCTCCTCCAGCGGCCTCGCCGGTTCGCCCTCGAAATCGATCAGGTAGGCATCGCCCTGCACCACCAGTACCTGGCCCAAATGCAGGTCGCCGTGCACGCGCATCAACAGCCCGCCCTGGACTTGTTTGCTCAGGGTCGTCACGGTGGCCAGCAGTGCCTGGCGTTGCTGCAGCAGGTCATCGACCAGGCTCTGGCTTTCACTGTCCAGCTCGGCGCGGTGCTGGTCGAGCAGGTCCAGGGCACGATTCAGTTGCGCTCCGATGTGCTTGCCCCAAGCCTGGCAGTCGCGGGCGCTGCTCGGTTTCGGTGCAAAGGCCGGATCTTTGCTCGGCGCTGCCAGCAATAGGTGCATCTCACCCAGGCGCTGGCCCAGCAACGCAGCGAAACCGGCCAGCTCTTGCAGGGCGTCGGCGTGCGCATCGCGGGCAGATTTGCCCGGCTCCAGCTCGTCGCGAATGGCCCGCTCCAGGTTGTTCTGGGTCCAGTCCCAGGCGTCGCCCTGATTGCTCAGGTAGCCCTGGGCGATCATCAGCAGGTGGGGTTGGCCCTGGGCATCCACCCGGCTTACCCAGCCCAGCAGCGGCGAGATATTGGCAAAGCCGGCGGCGGTCAGGTAGGCACTCATTTCCAGCTCCGGGTGCACCCCGGGATTGACCCGACGGATCAGCTTGAGCACCAGGCTGCCCCCGACCACCACCGAGCTGTTGGACTGCTCGGCCGAGAGGTAGCGCACCGGGGCATCGTCCGTCAGGTTCAGGCCGGCCAGCTGCCCGCTGGCCTCGAAGCACAGCTCGCCTTCACTGCAGGGCAGCCGGGTGCCGTCGCGGCAGGCCACGAGCACGGCACGAATGAAGCTTTCGAGCACGAAGCCGTCGGTGATCAAGCCTACCTGACGCCCGCGCCGCACCCGCGCCAGTGCCAGTTGTTGGGGCGCGGCCGTGGTGATCTGCTCTTCACCGATCAGACCGAATGGCAGTTGATAGCGGCTGAGCTGCTCGCCACTGCCCACCTCGATCTCGCTCCACAACACCGGGCTGGTGGGCGTACCGAAGCGCACACCGTAGGCAATGCGCACCTGGTCGATGCTGGCGCCCTTGCCGGCGAACCAGCGGCGCTTGGGCAGGTACTGGGGCAGGATGCTGTCTTCCAGGGTGTTGCGGGCGGGCGCGTCCAGCAGCTCTTCCATACGTTTTTTCAGCACCAGGGTGGTGAACTCGGGCAGGCTCTGCGCCGGCTCCACATGCCAGCTGGGCATCTGGTCCCGGGGCGCGAGCAGGAACCAGTAGAACCCGTAGGGCGACAGGGTCAGCAGGAACGGCAACTGGCCGATGGGCGGGAAGGCGCTGCCGCCGAGCATCTCCACCGGCACGCTGTCGGCGTACTGCGACAGGTCGAGCTCCGCCGCCTGGGCGGCCCGCGAGACGTTGGCCACGCAAAGGATGATTTCCTGCGTGCCATCGGCGCCGCTGTACTCGCGCAGGTAGGCCAGGATCCGCCGGTTGCTCGGCGACAGCATTTTCAGGCTGCCACGGCCGAAGGCCTTCTGCTGCTTGCGCACCGCCAGCAGGCGGCGGTTCCAGTTCAGCAACGAGTGCGGGTCATGGGCCTGGGCCTCGACGTTGACCGACTGGAAGCCGTACAGCGGGTCCATGATCGGCGGCAGCACCAGGCGGGCCGGGTCGGCCCGGGAGAAACCGCCGTTGCGGTCGATCGACCACTGCATAGGCGTGCGCACGCCGTCACGGTCGCCCAGGTAGATGTTGTCGCCCATGCCGATCTCGTCGCCGTAGTACAGGGTCGGTGTGCCCGGCATCGACAGCAGCAGGCTGCTGAGCAGCTCGACCCGGCGCCGGTCGCGTTGCAACAGCGGCGCCAGGCGCCGACGGATGCCGAGGTTGATCCGCGCCCGGCGATCCTCGGCGTAGTAGTTCCACAGGTAGTCGCGCTCGCGGTCGGTGACCATCTCCAGGGTCAGTTCATCGTGGTTGCGCAGGAAGATCGCCCACTGGCAATTGGCCGGGATCTCCGGGGTCTGGCGCAGGATATCGGTGATCGGGAAGCGGTCCTCCTGGGCCACGGCCATGTACATCCGCGGCATCAGCGGAAAATGGAAGGCCATGTGACACTCATCGCCCTGCCCTTCACCGAAGTACAACTGGGTGTCTTCCGGCCACTGGTTGGCTTCGGCCAGCAGCATGCGGTCGGGGTAGTTGGCATCGATTTCGGCCCGGATCCGCTTGAGCACCTGGTGGGTCTCGGGCAGGTTCTCGTTGTTGGTGCCGTCGCGCTCGATCAGGTAGGGAATGGCGTCCAGGCGCAGGCCATCGACGCCCAGGTCGAGCCAGTAGCGCATTACGCCGATGACCGCCTTCATCACCTGCGGGTTGTCGAAGTTGAGGTCCGGCTGGTGCGAGTAGAAGCGGTGCCAGAAATACTGGCCGGCCACCGGGTCCCAGGTCCAGTTGGACTTCTCGGTGTCGAGGAAGATGATCCGCGTGCCGTCGTACTTCTGGTCGCTGTCGGACCACACATAGAAATCCCGGGCCTTGCTGCCAGGCCTGGCATGGCGCGCCTTCTGGAACCAGGGGTGCTGGTCGGAGGTGTGGTTGATGACAAGCTCGGTGATGACCCGCAGGCCACGCTGGTGCGCCTGGGCAATGAAGCGCTTCACATCGGCCAGGGTGCCGTAGTCCGGATGCACGGCCTTGTACTCGGCGATGTCGTAGCCGTCGTCGCGCCGTGGCGAGGGGTAGAACGGCAGCAACCACAGGGTGTTGACCCCAAGTTCGGCGATGTAGTCGAGCTTGGCGATCAGGCCGGGGAAATCGCCGATGCCGTCATTGTTCGAATCGAAGAAGGATTTGACGTGCACCTGGTAGATGATCGCGTCCTTGTACCACAGCGGATCGTCGATAAAGGCTGCCGGGCGGTTGCGCTTGGCCATGGTCGACTCCTTTCCCGTGTGTCTAGAGGGCTTTTTCGATACGCCAGATTCCGAACGGCAGGTGCCAGGGCTCGATGCGCATCCATTGGGTCTTGCCGTGCCAGGTCCAGCGATGGCCGGTCATCAGGTCTTCGCCACGGGTGTCGGCGTTGTCGTCCAGGCCCAGCTCCCACAGCGGCAGCTCGAACTGCGCCTCCTGGGCGTTGTGCGGGTCGAGGCTGACGGCGATGAGGATGAAATTGTCGCGATTGGCGGTGCGCTTGCCGAAGTACAGGATGTTGTCGTTCCAGGCGTTGTAGCAGGCCAGCCCCAGGTGGGTTTGCAGCGCCGGGTTCTGTCGGCGGATGCGGTTGAGCTGGGCGATCACGGCAATGATATTGCCGGGTGCGGTGAAGTCCCGGGGACGGATCTGGTACTTCTCCGAATCCAGGTATTCCTCCTTGCCCGGGATCGGCGTGGCCTCGCACAGCTCGAAGCCCGAGTACATGCCCCACAGGCCCGAGCCCATGGTGGCCAGGGCGGCGCGGATGAGGAACCCCGCACGTCCGGATTCGTGGAGGAAATACGGGTTGATGTCCGGGGTGTTGACGAAGAAGTTCGGCCGGTAGCACCAGCACCAGGGCGGCTGGTTGAGTTCCTCGAAGTAGCTTTGCAGCTCGGCCTTGGTGTTGCGCCAGGTGAAGTAGCTGTAACTCTGGGAGTAACCGACCTTGCCCAGGCGCGCCATCATCGCAGGCTTGGTGAAGGCTTCGGCGAGGAAGATCACCTGCGGGTGCTGACTGCGGACATTGGCAATCAGCCAGTGCCAGAACGGCAGCGGCTTGGTGTGCGGGTTGTCGACGCGAAACATCGTCACCCCTTCCGCCACCCAGCCCAGCACCACGTCGCGCAGCGCCAGCCACAGCGATGGCACGGACTCGGCGGCATAGAAGTCGACGTTGACGATGTCCTGGTATTTTTTCGGCGGGTTCTCCGCATAGCGGATGCTGCCGTCCGGTCGCCAGGAGAACCAGCCGGGATGTTCCTTGAGCCAGGGGTGGTCCTGGGAACACTGGATGGCGAAATCCAGGGCGATCTCCAGGCCATGCTCGGCGGCCGCGGCCACCAGCCGGCGAAAGTCCTCGCGGCTGCCCAGCTCTGAATGGATCGCCTCGTGGCCGCCCTCCTCGCTGCCGATGGCATAGGGGCTGCCGGGATCCCCCGGTTCGGCCTGCAAGGCATTGTTGCGGCCCTTGCGGTAGCGCATGCCGATGGGATGGATGGGCGGGAAATACAGGACATCGAAGCCCATGTCGCGAATCATCGGCAGGCGTTGCTGCACATCGTTGAAGGTGCCGTGGCGCTCGGGGTCGTCGGTGATCGAGCGGGGGAACAGTTCGTACCAGCTGGCGAAGCGCGCTTGCAGGCGTTCCACATCCAGCGGGTATTCGGGGCTGCGACTGAGGTACATGCGGTGGTCGGCTTCGGCCATCAGCAGCGCCGTGTCGGCATGCAGCAGCAAGGTCACCTGCTCCTCCACGGGCAACGTGGGCAAGCGCTTGTGCAAGGCCCGTAGCTGTTCACGCAAAGGCCCGTCGCTACGGGCGATGTTCTGCTCGATGAACAACTGCCCTTCCTTGAGCTCCAGCGACACGTCGAGGCTTGCGGTGAACTTTTTCTCCAGGTCATGGCAATAGGTGGCGAACGGGTCGATCCAGGCTTCGATGCTGAACAGGTGCGGGCCCTGCTCGCTGACGCTGAACGCCCCCTGCCACAGGTCGTTGCCGACAAACTGCATCGGCACACAATGCCAGCGCCGGCTATGAGCCTGGCGCCAGTTCAGCCTTACCGCCAGGGTGTCGTGGCCGTCGGCGTAGACCTTGCTGCTGACCGTCACCGCCTCCCCCACCGTGGCCTTGACCGCGAACAGCCCGCCGTCGAGCAGCGGCTGGGTGTTCTCGATCACGATCCTGGGCTCCAGCAGCGCCTGGGACAGGCTGATGGCCTGCTCGGGATGATCGTCTACCGGGGTCGTGCGGTCGGTTTCGAAGGGCTCTTCGCGGGTCATCGATCCTTGCTCCGTTACGAGGTGACGTAAAAGTTCAGAACGGATGGGCGGCCCGGGGTTCAAAAAAAAATGAGCGATGGGTGCTGTGTGCAGTCGAAAGGAATGGTGTCCCGCCATCCAGATCCCGGTAGCGAGGTCAGGCCGACCGTGCCACCGGTGAAAGCTTAGACAGTCTTGATCGCGGGGCAAGCCCGCTCCTACAAGCTGTAGGAGCGGGCTTGCCCCGCGATGGACTCACTGCGAGGTCAGCTCCTGGATACTGATTTCGCGCATCCGGAACTTCTGCACCTTGCCCGTCACCGTCATCGGGAACTCGTCGACAAAGCGGAAGTAGCGCGGGGTCTTGTAGTGGGCAATGCGGTTCTTGCACCACTGTTGCAGCTCGATCTCGCTGGCACCGTGCCCCGGATGGAACTTGATCCAGGCGACGATCTCCTCGCCATAGCGGTCATCGGGAATACCGATCACCTGCACGTCGGCCACCGCCGGGTGGGTGAAGAAGAACTCTTCCAGCTCACGCGGATAAATGTTCTCGCCGCCGCGAATGATCATGTCCTTGTTGCGCCCGGCGATGCACACATAGCCCGCTTCGTTCATGGTCGCCAGGTCGCCGGTGTGCATCCAGCCCGCCGGGTCGATGGCTTCGCTGGTGGCCGCCGGGTTGCCCCAGTAGCCGAGCATCACGCTGTAGCCGCGGGTGCACAATTCGCCGATCTGCCCGCGCGGCACGATGCAGCCGTGCTCGTCGACGATCTTGCTCTCCAGTTGCGGCTGGGTGCGCCCCACTGTGGTCACGCGCAACTCCAGGTCATCGTCGGGGCCGGTCTGCAGCGACACCGGGCTGGTTTCGGTCATGCCGTAGGCGATCTGCACTTCGCTCATGTGCATCTGGTCGATCACCCGGCGCATCACCTCGATCGGGCAGGTCGCCCCGGCCATGATGCCGGTGCGCAGGCTGGACAGGTCAAAATCGCTGCGCTGGGGATGGTCGAGCATGGCGATGAACATGGTCGGCACGCCATACAGCGCGGTGGCCCGCTCCTCGGCGACGGTGCCCAGGGTCAGCACCGGGTCGAAGGCGTCGTTGGGGTAGATCATGGTGCTGCCATGGGTCACGCAGCCCAGGTTACCCATGACCATGCCGAAGCAATGGTACAGCGGCACCGGGATCACCATGCGGTCCTGCTCGGTCAGGCCCAGGCTCTCGCCGACCATGTAGCCATTATTGAGGATGTTGTAGTGACTGAGGGTGGCCCCCTTGGGGAAGCCGGTGGTGCCGGAGGTGTACTGGATATTGACCGGCTGGTCGAACTGCAGGCTCTGCTGGCGGGCCAGGTAGTCGGCCGGCTCGACCTGCGCCGCCAGTGCGGCCAGCTGCTCCCAGGGCAGGAAACCGGCCGGCGGCGTGGCGTCCAGGCTGATCAGCCCGCGCAGCTCGGGCAGCCGCTCGCTGTGCAACTGGCCAGGCGTGTAGCCGCCCAGGTCTGGCAGCAGCTCGGCGAGCATGGCGTGGTAATCGGAGGACTTGAAGGCCCCGGCGCAGATCAGCCACTGACAACCGGACTGCTTGAGCACATACTCAAGTTCGCTGGTGCGGTAGGCGGGGTTGATGTTGACCAGGATCACACCGATCTTGGCCGTGGCGAACTGGGCAATGCACCACTGCGCGCAGTTGGGCGCCCAGATCCCCAGGCGATCGCCGGTCTTGAGCCCCAGGGCCATCAGCGCCCGGGCGTGCTGGTCGACGCTGTCGGCCAGTTGCCGCCAGCTGTAGCGTACTTGCTGGTGGCGCACCACCAGGGCCTCGCGCTCGGCGAAGCGCGAGACGGTATTGTCGAACGCCTGGCCAATGGTCATGGCCAGCAAGGGCTTGTCCTGACGCCCCTGGGTATAGCTCGGTTGATTCATGGCGATCCCTTGTTGTGTTTGTTTTGGGAGCTGATTCAAGCGGGACTTACTGTGGCTGATATTTACGTTAACGTAAAGGTCATGATGCGATTGACAGCCACCGAATGCAGGTTTACGTTAACGTAAAGGTGATCGATACCGGCCAATCTCGGGGCAAGCCCGCTCCCACCCTGTAGGAGCGGGCTTGCCCCGCGATTGACTCCACACCGACCCGACTCCAAGAACAATCAACAGAAGGTGCCTCGCATGCGCTATCCGACCCTGAACTTCGCCCTGGGCGAAACCATCGACATGCTGCGCGACCAGGTTCAGTCCTTCGTCGCGAATGAGCTGGCGCCCCGCGCCGCACAGATCGACCAGGACAACCTGTTCCCGGCCGACATGTGGCGCAAGTTCGGTGACATGGGCCTGCTCGGCATCACCGTCAGCGAAGAATACGGCGGCGCCGGCCTGGGCTACCTGGCCCACGTGGTGGCCATGGAAGAGATCAGCCGCGGCTCGGCCTCGGTCGCCCTCTCCTACGGCGCCCACTCCAACCTCTGCGTCAACCAGATCAACCGCAACGGCAACGCCGAGCAGAAGGCCAAGTACCTGCCCAAGCTGATCAGCGGCGAGCACATCGGCGCCCTGGCCATGAGCGAACCCAACGCCGGCTCCGACGTGGTGTCGATGAAGCTGCGCGCCGAGGAGCGCGGCGACCATTTCGTCCTCAACGGCAGCAAGACCTGGATCACCAACGGCCCGGATGCCAACACCTACGTGATCTACGCCAAGACCGACCTGGACAAGGGCCCCCACGGCATCACCGCGTTCATCGTCGAGCGTGACTGGAAAGGCTTCAGCCGCAGCAACAAGTTCGACAAGCTGGGCATGCGTGGCTCCAACACCTGCGAGCTGTTCTTCGACAACGTCGAAGTGCCGAAGGAAAACATCCTCGGTGCCCACAACGGCGGCGTGAAGGTGCTGATGAGCGGCCTGGACTACGAGCGCGTAGTGCTGTCCGGCGGCCCGACCGGGATCATGCAGGCCTGCATGGACCTGGTGGTGCCTTATATCCATGACCGCAAGCAGTTCGGCCAGAGCATCGGCGAGTTCCAGCTGATCCAGGGCAAGATCGCCGACATGTACACCCAGCTCAACGCCAGCCGCGCCTACCTGTATGCCGTGGCCCAGGCCTGCGATCGCGCCGAAACCACCCGCAAGGACGCCGCCGGGGTGATCCTCTACACCGCCGAACGCGCGACCCAGATGGCCCTCGAAGCGATCCAGATCCTCGGTGGCAACGGCTACATCAACGAGTTCCCGGCCGGTCGCCTGCTGCGCGACGCCAAACTCTACGAGATCGGCGCCGGCACCAGCGAAATCCGCCGGATGCTGATCGGCCGCGAACTGTTCAACGAAACCCGCTGAGCATAAGGACCAGGCGCCCATGGCTATCCTGCACACCCAGATCAACCCGCGCTCGGCGGAATTTGCCCAGAACAGCGCGGCCATGCTCGAACAGGTCCAGGCCCTGCGTACCCTGCTGGCCAAGGTCCACCAGGGCGGCGGCCACAAGGCCCAGGAGCGGCACACCTCGCGGGGCAAGCTGCTGCCGCGCGAACGTATCGACCGCCTGCTCGACCCGGGCTCGCCGTTCCTGGAGATCGGCCAGCTGGCCGCCCATGAAGTCTACGGCGAAGACGTACCGGCCGCCGGCGTGATCGCCGGCATCGGCCGGGTCGAAGGCGTCGAATGCATGATCGTGGCCAACGACGCCACGGTCAAAGGCGGCTCCTACTACCCGCTGACGGTGAAAAAGCACCTGCGCGCCCAAGCCATCGCCCTGCAGAACCGCCTGCCCTGCCTGTACCTGGTGGACTCCGGCGGCGCCAACCTGCCGCGCCAGGACGAAGTGTTCCCGGACCGCGAGCACTTCGGGCGGATCTTCTTCAACCAGGCCAACATGAGCGCCCTGGGCATTCCGCAGATCGCCGTGGTGATGGGTTCGTGCACCGCCGGCGGCGCCTATGTGCCGGCCATGGCCGACGAGGCCATCATGGTTCGCCAGCAGGCGACCATCTTCCTCGCCGGCCCGCCCCTGGTAAAAGCCGCCACCGGTGAGGTGGTCAGCGCCGAAGACCTGGGCGGTGCCGACGTGCACTGCAAGACCAGCGGCGTTGCCGACCACTACGCCGACAACGACGAGCACGCCCTGGCCATTGCCCGGCGTTGCGTGGCCAACCTCAACTGGCACAAGCTGGGCAAGGTGCAGCAACGCACGCCGATCGCCCCGCTGTACGACGCCCAGGAGCTGTATGGCGTGGTCCCGGCCGACGCCAAGCAGCCTTTCGACGTACGCGAGGTGATCGCCCGCCTGGTGGACGGTTCGACCTTCGACGAGTTCAAGGCACTGTTCGGCACCACCCTGGTGTGCGGCTTCGCCCACCTGCACGGTTACCCGATCGCGATCCTGGCCAACAACGGCATCCTCTTCGCCGAAGCTGCGCAAAAAGGCGCGCACTTCATCGAACTGGCCTGCCAGCGTGGCATCCCCTTGCTGTTCCTGCAGAACATCACCGGCTTCATGGTCGGCCAGAAGTACGAGGCCGGCGGCATCGCCAAGCACGGCGCCAAGCTGGTGACCGCGGTGGCTTGCGCCCAGGTGCCGAAGTTCACCGTGATCATCGGCGGCAGCTTCGGTGCCGGTAACTACGGCATGTGCGGCCGTGCCTACGACCCGCGCTTCCTGTGGATGTGGCCCAACGCCCGGATCGGCGTGATGGGCGCCGAGCAGGCCGCCGGCGTACTGGCCCAGGTCAAGCGTGAACAGAGTGAGCGCAGCGGTCATCCGTTCAGCGCCGAAGACGAGGCCCGCCTCAAGCAGCCGATCCTCGACCAGTACGAACACCAGGGCCACCCCTACTACTCCAGCGCCCGCCTGTGGGACGACGGGGTCATCGACCCTGCGCAAACCCGCGATGTGCTTGGCCTGGCGTTGTCCGCTGCCCTCAACGCACCGATCGAACAGAGCCGTTTCGGCATTTTCCGGATGTGACCATGAGCGACTTCACTACCCTTGAACTGATCAAGGACCCCCGTGGTTTCGCCACCCTGTGGCTGAGCCGGGAAGACAAGAACAACGCCTTCAACGCGCAGATGATCCGTGAACTGATCCTGGCGATCGACCAGATCGGTGAGGACGCCGGGCTGCGTTTCGTCCTGCTGCGCGGCCGTGGCCGGCACTTCAGCGCCGGGGCCGATCTTGCCTGGATGCAGCAGTCGGCGGCCCTGGACTACAACACCAACCTGGATGACGCCCGCGAACTGGCGGAGCTGATGTACAACCTGGCCAAGCTCAAGGTGCCGACCCTGGCCGTAGTCCAGGGCGCGGCCTTCGGCGGTGCGTTGGGCCTGATCAGCTGCTGCGACATGGCCATCGGCAGCCTGGAAGCGCAACTGTGTCTGTCGGAGGTGCGCATCGGCCTGGCCCCGGCGGTGATCAGCCCGTTCGTGGTGCAGGCCATGGGCGAGCGCGCCGCACGCCGCTATGCCCTGACCGCCGAGCGCTTCAGCGGCGAGCGTGCCCGCGAGCTGGGCCTGCTGGCCGAAGCCTACCCGGCGGCGGAGCTTGAGCAACAGGTCGAACTATGGATCGACAACCTGCTGCAGAACAGCCCCCAGGCCATGCGCGCCAGCAAGGAGCTGCTGCGTGAAGTGGGCCACGGTGAACTGACCCCGGCCCTGCGTCGCTACTGCGAAAACGCCATTGCCCGCATCCGGGTCAGCCCCGAGGGCCAGGAAGGCCTGCGCGCCTTCCTGGAAAAACGCACCCCGGCCTGGCAGACCGAGCCGTCGAACAAGGAGCCGCGCCCATGAGCCGCACCCCGTTGACCACCCTGCTGGTTGCCAACCGTGGCGAGATCGCCTGCCGGGTCATGCGCACCGCCAAGGCCCTGGGCCTGACCACGGTCGCCGTGCACAGCGCCATCGACCGTGAGGCCCGGCACAGCCGCGAGGCCGATATCCGTGTCGACCTCGGTGGCGCCAAGGCCAGCGAAAGCTACCTGGACATCGACAAGCTGCTGGCGGCGGCCAAGGCCAGCGGCGCCCAGGCCATCCACCCGGGCTATGGCTTTCTCTCCGAGAACGCAGGCTTTGCCCGCGCCATCGAGCAGGCCGGGCTGATTTTCCTCGGCCCACCGGCCAGCGCCATCGACGCCATGGGCAGCAAGTCGGCCGCCAAGGCCCTGATGGAAAAAGCCGGCGTGCCGCTGGTGCCGGGCTATCACGGTGAAGCCCAGGACCTGGAAACCTTCCGCGCCGCCGCCGAGAAGATCGGCTACCCGGTGCTGCTCAAGGCCACCGCCGGCGGTGGCGGCAAGGGCATGAAGGTGGTCGAGAGCGAAAGCCAGCTGGCCGAAGCCCTGGCCTCGGCCCAGCGCGAGGCGCAATCGTCCTTCGGCGATTCGCGCATGCTGGTGGAAAAGTACGTACTCAAGCCACGCCACGTGGAGATCCAGGTGTTCGCCGACCAGCACGGCAATTGCCTGTACCTCAACGAGCGCGATTGCTCGATCCAGCGTCGCCACCAGAAAGTCGTCGAAGAAGCCCCGGCCCCGGGCCTGAGCAGCGCCCAGCGCCAGGCCATGGGCGAGGCGGCGGTCAAGGCGGCCCAGGCCATCGGCTATGTCGGTGCCGGTACCGTGGAGTTCCTCCTCGATGCCCGCGGCGAATTCTTCTTCATGGAAATGAACACCCGCCTGCAGGTCGAGCACCCGGTCACCGAGGCCATCACCGGCCTGGACCTGGTCGCCTGGCAGATCCGCGTGGCCTGCGGCGAACCGCTGCCGATCAGCCAGGATCAAGTGCCCCTGGACGGCCACGCCATTGAAGTGCGGCTGTACGCCGAAGACCCGGCCAACGACTTCCTGCCCGCCACCGGACGCCTGGCGCTGTACCGCGAATCGGCGCCGGGCGAAGGCCGTCGGGTCGACAGCGGCGTCAGCGAAGGCGACAACGTCTCGCCCTTCTACGACCCGATGCTGGGCAAACTGATCGCCTGGGGCCAGACCCGCGAACAGGCGCGCCTGCGCCTGCTGGCGATGCTCGATGAATTCGCCATTGGCGGGGTGAAAACCAACATCACCTTCCTGCGGCGCATCCTTGCCCACCCGGCCTTTGCCGAGGCGGAGCTGGATACCGGGTTCATTCCGCGCTACCAGGAGCAACTGCTGCCTGCCAGCGAGGCACTGCCGGCCGATTTCTGGCAGGCGGCGGGTGAAGCCTACATCCAGAGCCAGCCCGCACAACCGCGCAGCGATGATCGCCATTCGCCCTGGGCTGCCAGCAGCGGCTTCCGCGCAGGCGTGCCGGCGCAAGTCAGCCTGCACCTGAACTGCAATGGCCAGGCCCAGGCCATCAGCCTGGTGCAGGGCGCAGCGCCGACCCTGAAGCTCGACGGCGAGCACCTGATGACCGAGCACGACGGCCTGCGCCGCCGGCACCTGGCCATCCGCCGTGGCGACGCCCTGTACCTGCAATGGGACGGCGAACTGCACACGGTGACCCCTTACGACCCGATTGCCGAAGCCGATGCCAGCCACAGCCATCACGGTGGCCTGGGCGCGCCCATGAACGGCAGCATCGTGCGTGTGCTGGTGGAAGTCGGCCAGGCGGTAGAAGCCGGTACGCCGCTAGTGGTACTGGAAGCGATGAAGATGGAACACAGCATCCGCGCTTCCCAGGCAGGGACCGTCAAGGCGCTGTTCTGCCAGGAAGGCGAAATGGTCAGTGAAGGCGCGGTGCTGGTGGAACTGGACGAGGCCTGAGTCGCTCCGCTGTGGGAGCGGGCTTGCCCCGCGATTGGCCGCACCGTGGCCAACGCTGGGCGATACCTGCGGTGAAGCCTGTGCCGGCCTCATCGCGGGGCAAGCCCGCTCCTACAGGAATTTCATCAAGGCCTGCACTACCACACCGACCACTTCGCACTGCTCGGTGCACAGGGTTTTCGGGTAGGTCGGATTGAGCGGTTTAAGATAACGCTGACCACCCTCCTCGATCAGCTGGCGAAAGGTCGTCGCCATGCTGCCAGAAGCCCGCACGATCACCAGCTTGCCTGGCGCAGCCGCTACACCACTGTCCACCAGGATCAACATGCCCTCCGGCACACTCACCCCTAGTGGCGCCGTCATCGCATCGCCCTCCACCCGCAACCAGAAGGCCGGCCCTTGCGCCTGATAATCGGTCGACTGGCGCACCGCGTCCGCAGGCAAAGACCCAAGGTCCAGCCCTGTCCAGCTCAGGACGGGATAACGAAAATACAATTCGTGTTGTAGGCCATCAGCGCCAGTCACTGTAGTCGGATTGCCCGATACCGAGTAAGTGCCACTGTCTTCCGCTGTACGAGCCGGGAACACCATCTGCAGCGGCGGCAGCCCCACCTCCACCAGGATCTGGTTGAGCACCCGCAGCTTGGGCTCGCGCTCCTCGCGCAACCAATGGCCGACGGCGCCCTGGGTGACCCCGATGCGTTCGGCGAGATTTTCCTGCGTGACCTTCAGTTCACGCATCCTGGCTTTGACCAGATCAGTCCATTTATCCATCGCTGGCACGATACGGACTGCTCCCGGACGCTCAATACACAAATTGTAGTATTTAAAAAGCCGAGACAACTACATTACGTATTATTGTTAGTCCAGACATCCGATTCCCCACCCTCTATGGCAGGTAGCCGAATGAAACCGACCTTTCCCGACATGGACATCAACCTGGACAGCGAAGCCCTGAGCAGCAGCGACGCCGCCCGGCGTGCACTGGATTTCTACCTCAACCCCGTCCCCGCGGCCCTGCCTCCGGACACTCCCTGGATGGTTCCCCATGGCAGCCTGAGCAACGCCCAGGCCGCCGAACGCGCCACCCAGCTGCTGCGCTGTGCGGCGGCCACCGCCTGCGAATCGGCCGATGGCCTGCAAGGCATGCCCAGGGACCTGGCACTGACCGTCGTGCACATGATCAACATGGCCAGAACCCTGCTCGAACACGTGCCGGCCGATCATCTGCGGCCTTGAATCAACAGTGGAATAACGTGAGCAGTCGAGGCAATGACGGCGTCGGTGCCGTGCATTGTAGGAGGGAGCGCATTCGGTAAGATTTTTTTACGGAATGGCAGAAAATTCATTTGACTTGCAAATGATAACGATTATTATTGCTTGCAACTGGTCGCGAGACTGGTTGGATAAACTGACAGCCCTTAGGTCGGACTCTCAGATTATCTCCTCATCAGGCTAATCACGGTTTTTGACCCGGCTTTTTCGCCGGGTCTTTTTTTTTGGCTCTTCAGGCTAATGAAGGCGGGTGTTGCTTGAATGGCCGCGATGATAGCAAAAGAATATCGCCCGGTGAAGGTCGATAGCACGCTTTGCAGATTTAGCACTTGAGAATCAATCTCGTTACTAATAAGCTAGGCCTGCGTCATGGAGGACGCCCCCTCCCCCAACCAGCAAGGAGCTTGTACATGACCCGTCTGTTGCTGCCCCTTGAGCATCACCCCCATTCCCACGACCTGACGGACCACAGCCAGCTACAGCAACTGAAGAAGCTGCCACGCCGTGTCCAGCAGGTATTCCTGCTCAGCCGCCTCGACCAGTTGGATTTCGCCGCCATCACCGAGCGCCTGGGCCTGTCCGCGCTGACCGTGGAGCGCTACATGAACCAGGCCCTGCACAGCGTCCAACCGCAGCCCGATGCGCTGGCAAGCCTGGCCGGGCAATGGTACGTGCGCCTGCAGAGCCCGCAGGTCACTGCCAGCGAGCGTATCGACTTTCGCCGCTGGCTGGATGCCAGCCCTGCGCACCGCGACGCCTTCCATGCCGTGGAACTGCGCTGGCGCACCCTGCTCGCCCCGGCCCGGCAACTGGGACGCGACGCCTGGTATCGTCAGCCGCGCGCGGCCTTGTCACTGGGCGGTTGCACGGTGGCCATCGGCCTGGGCCTGGCGGCATTGGCAGCAATCGGTTTGTGGTCGTGAGCCAGGCGTGTAGAGTGAGCCTCACAACAACTCTACAGGAGCCTGGTGATGACTGTGACGCTGTCCCCCCTGCATATCGATTGCGACTTCGATTCCGGCAATATCCTGATCAGCGACGCCAGCGACCCGAGCCGTACCCGCCTGGCGATTCGGCCTGATACCCGCAGCGATCACTTCCAGTGGTTTCACTTCAAGGTCAGTGGCCTGACCAAGGGACACGACCACCACTTCATCCTGGAAAATGCCGGGCAGTCGTCCTACAACCAGGCCTGGAAAGGCTACCAGGCCGTGGCCTCCTACGATCAGCAACACTGGTTCCGGGTGCCAACCGAGTTCGACGGCAAGGCGCTCAGCTTCAGCCTCAAGGCCGCGCAACCGCAGGTGTGGTTCGCTTATTTCGAACCCTATAGCCGTGCCCGCCACAATCAACTGATCGAGCGCGCCCGCAACCTGCCTGGCGTCGACCTGCTGGCTACCGGGCGCAGTGTCGAAGGCCGTGATATCCCGTTGCTGCGTGTGGGCGATGGCGCCGCCGGCAAGCGCAAGATCTGGATCATTGCCCAGCAGCACCCGGGCGAGCACATGGCCGAATGGTTCATGGAGGGCGTAATCGATCGCCTGCAGCACAACGACCCGACCGTGCAGGCGTTGTTGCAGGCCGCCGACCTGTACCTGATCCCCAACATGAACCCCGATGGCGCGATTGCCGGCCACCTGCGCACCAACGCCGCCGGCCAGGACCTCAACCGCGCGTGGCAGAACGCAAGCACCGACAGAAGCCCCGAAGTGCTGTTCGCCCAGGTGCAGATGAGGCAGTACGGCGTCGACATGTTCCTCGACGTGCATGGCGACGAGGAAATCCCCCATGTATTCACCGCTGGCTGCGAAGGCAACCCCGGCTTCACGCCACGTCTGGAAGCGCTGGAACAAGCCTTCCGCGACAACCTGTGCAAGCGCACCCGCGACTTCCAGCAGGTACACGGCTACCCGCGCTCGGCCCCCGGCCAGGCCAACCTGACCCTGGGCGCCAACAGCGTCGGCCAGGCCTACGACTGCCTGTCGCTGACCCTGGAAATGCCGTTCAAGGACCACGACGACAATCCCGACAAGAAAACAGGCTGGAACGGCCAGCGCTCCAAGGACCTGGCCAGCGCTGTGCTCGATGTGCTCGGACAGATGGCCGGCAGCTTGCGCTGAGACGCCTCAGGCCTGACCGTGGGCCTTGTGCTTGAGCTTCTCGGTGTCGACCCGCACGAACACCGAGTCGGCGCTCACGGTCAGTACATCGCCGGCCCAGACCTCGCAGATCACCCGGGTCTTGCGCCCTACCTCACCCTCTACCCGGGCCTTGAGCAGCAGCTCGACGCCCATCGGGGTGGGTTTGAGGTAGGTCAGGCCCAGATGCCCGGTGACGCAGTCGATGCGCGGCAGGCTGCCCGGCTCGCGCCCTTCGGCACGGTAATGCCAGGCCATGGCCGTCCAGTTGGAATGGCAGTCGACCAGCATGGCCAGCAAGCCGCCATATACCAGGCCCGGCCAGCCGAGAAAGGTGCCGTCGGGTGAATGCCGGCAGATCAGGTGCGTGCCGTCTTCGTCCCAGTGACTTTTAATGTGCAGCCCGCTGGGGTGGGAGCAGCCGCAGCCATAGCAGACGCCCTCGGGGGCGGCCAGTTCCTGAACGGATAACAGGTGATTGTCCATAAACTTCCTGGTTGTCTGTTTTGTAGGGAAAGCGTTGCCGATAGTAGCGCCGAACCATGTAAAAGCCCATGAGCGGGGGCTGGGGTTGGGTGTTGGGTTGTGAGCTTATCCATTCCATGCAGCGAGGCGGCCGGCCCCTTCCGCCTTTACGGCGGCCTACTTTTCTCTTGGGAAAAGTAGGCAAAACCGCTTGCTCCTGCATC